>NZ_JAYJLD010000009.1 GCF_035282765.1 Ferviditalea candida
TTATTCAGTATTGTCTTTTTCCCTGACTCAATGCGTTCTCGTCTAAATAAATTTCCAACTTTCTTGATTCAGGGTCTTGACATATTACCGCTGGACTTATAATTCCGCTCATGTATACTATTCAGCAAACGCCTAGTGTGTTTTGAAAAAATGCATAAAATCGAATCCATATCTTACATCCGGCAATGAGGAA
Organism: Ferviditalea candida; assembly: GCF_035282765.1. Taxonomy (GTDB): domain Bacteria; phylum Bacillota; class Bacilli; order Paenibacillales; family KCTC-25726; genus Ferviditalea; species Ferviditalea candida. Next base: position 194 of record NZ_JAYJLD010000009.1, read on the forward strand.
ATCAACTCATCCGCATTCTGGCGCCATAACCGGATTGATTCAACAGGGCGACATCAAGGGGACCTTTAAAGAAACAAATCTTATACGTATGGGAAAATGCAAAACGGCTTTAATCAAAGGTATTGGCCGAAATATTCACTGTGAAATTATCCGTAATGGAGCGCAATATTCTGCCAAAGATTTGGGTTCTGTCAACGTCAGCTATCTCAATGGCAAGAAGCTGGCGACCTCTGGAAGTATGATTTAGAATCTGGACAAAAGTTGAGCGGTCAAGAGCCGAATTCTTCTAGGCGTCCATGAACTGGATGCATGATCAATTCAGTATGCTTAATCAGATAAATAAGGGAAGAAGGAGTAGAGATGAATCATCAAAAAACCAATATTCGGTGGACGGTCGTTTCCCTCATGATGGGGCTTTTGCTCGCATCGCTCGATCAGACGATCGTGTCAACGGCGATGCCGACCATCTTGTCCGAATTCGGGGGCATGGACAAATTCGTTTGGGTGTTTTCCGCATATATGATTGCGAGTGTGGTGTCCATGCCGCTGTTCGGCAAACTGTCCGATATGTATGGAAGAAAGTTGTTCTTTATTACGGGGATTTCCGTTTTCATGATCGGGTCTGCTCTGTGCGGCACTTCGCAGAGCATGACGCAATTGATCATTTACCGGGCCATCCAGGGAATCGGCGGGGGCGCGCTGATGCCGATCACCTTTACGATCATTTTTGACATCTTCCCGCCGGAGAAACGAGGGAAGATGCAGGGGCTGTTCGGAGCGGTGTTCGGCATTTCCAGCGTTTTTGGTCCGATCGCCGGAGCCTATTTTACGGATCATATCAACTGGCGCTGGATTTTCTACATCAATCTGCCGATGGGAATTTTATCCCTTCTGATGCTGCTGGCTTTCTATCATGAATCGCGCGAGCACAAAAAACAAAGCATCGATTGGCTCGGTACGATTATATTTGCCGGTGCGGTGCTGTGCCTGATGTTCGGAATTGAGCTCGGCGGCAAGGAATACGACTGGACATCCTGGCGGATCGTCGGATTATTTGCCGGTTTTGCCGTCCTGCTGCTGGTGTTTTTGTTTGCGGAAATACGTGCCAAAAGCCCGATTATTCCACTTTATCTGTTTAAAATCCGCATGTTTTCCGCGAGTCAGATCGTCAGCTTCTTCTACGGGGCAATTCTGATTTCAAGCGCCACCTATATCCCTTTGTTTGTTCAAGGCGTATACGGAGGAACCGCCACCAATTCCGGACAGGTGCTGACTCCCATGATGCTGGGCGTGGTAGCCAGCAGCATGATTGGCGGAAGATTCATCGGCAAAACGGCTTACCGCAACATCATGCTTGTCTCCGTAGCGATCCTGCTCGTTTCGAGCTTATTGCTGAGCACCATGGAAATCAATACCCCGCGTTGGATGGTTACGATCTACATGATTTTAACCGGTCTTGGCATTGGATCGTCTTTTCCCGTTATTTCGATGTCCTCTCTGCACTATGTGGGTTTTGCGGAAAGGGGCATCGTCACTTCGCTGATCGCCTTTTTCCGGACGATCGGGTCGGCCGTCGGGGTTACGGTACTGGGTGCCCTTCAGGTGGATTACTTTCAGAACAAGCTTCAAGCTATTGCGGCAAATTCCCCGTTAGCCGGTCAACTCGGGGACGGTCATGCGCTGCTTCTGCCGCAGGTGAGATCGCATATTCCCGCAGCCATATTGCAACGCTTAACCGGCGCGCTTGCCGACTCGATCGCTTACATTTATTCATGGACGATTGTTTTTGTTGTGATCGCGGCAGTGATGATCCTGTTGATGGGCAGGACAAAAATGGAGTTCCCTCAGAAAGCAAAGGCTAGGGATGATAAATGATGAATGAAATATCGGAGGAAACAACTGCTGTCCAAACTGAACGATGTACAGACATTCGGAATTTATTTCTTTACACCTTTTTGCGGCACCTGCGCGCTTGCCGAAAAAATGCTGATTGTCAAATGGGAGATCTCCAGCGTCCCCTGCTTGATTTTGGTGAGTCCCCGTATAAACAACCATTTTTTTTCTTCTGGGTTTGTGCCGTGTTGTTCTTAGGTAATCTCCCATAGACTGATGATGTATCTACACAAAGGGAGGTGCTGTAATGGACCACGGATATATCAGCAAACCGATCAATCTGCCATATGCCAATGCGGTTGCGGTAAATCCCATGTATACGGAGCCTGTAAACATTAAATACCAACCGGCCCCTGCAATGCCGGTCGCGTATCCCGTCCCGACCCTGTCACCCGCATTCATATTGGTTCTGTTCATTCTTCTTGCCATTGTTTTGCGTGCCATTTGGTTTGTGTAACTGCTGTTCGGGAGCAGCATCTGCTTTATCGTATTCAGCATTGCCTCCGTATGACAAAGAAATGGTCAAGAACCCCGGCAGCTTGTAGCCCGGGTTCTTGTCGTTTTTTCTTTGCGTTTTTCGTGCATATTTTGACACCCATTTTAAAAATCGACCGATACAATGGTAATTATATAACTCTATTAAAAATGGGGTGTTGAGAATGAATATGAAATGCTCGGTAAAATCTTGCGGTGTGCAGAATATAGAGTTTTTAGCCCTCTTGGATGACGGTGAACGGATGCTGCTCTTATGTCCAGTGCATCAGATGGAGTATGTCACGCAGGGTTTGCAGGAAGAGCCTTCGCTGTTAACCTATAAGAGCAAACATTCAGGCATTGAATGCGAGCTTTGCGGCAGTCCGGCCAGGTATTATGCGGATGAAGTGGAACTGCATTTATGCGGCAGGCATCTGACCAAGCTTCTGAAAAGAAGCCTCTCTCCTGTCGAATACCGAATGCTGGTGGATAAGCATGGGGAATTTGCTTTAGTCGGCGAATTTTATTATGCTAAGGGAGGCTACGCGCTTCAGCCGTTGTAGGTGGAAGGAGGGGCGAAATCATTGTCGGAATCCTTGGCAAATATGAAACTGGTTTCCCAGGAAGTCCTGGAGGAAAGGCTGGAATCGGTGAAAACGCTCCGGGAAGACAGCATGGAATTTTATGAAATCATGAAAGACCGGTTGACGGGGGAACATTATTTGCATTATTCTTATGTTCACATAAATGTGCAGGCTGGAGGACATCGTGAAACTTATCATCACTTTCTTCCTTTGAGCAGCGACGATGTTCTCGAAATGCTTTTTGGCGATCGGCCCTATGAGGATTCCGGGGTATGGAACCGTCTTTTTTTGAGGAACGGACCGGAGGGTTCTTATGTCTGGTTTGATCCTGTGGAAGAACAGGAGTATCAAAAGAACGCAGAAATCGGCAGCAATATTCGGGATACATTGGTCAGATTCAAACAGCGAGGACAATATGACGAAAACGCAACCCGAACAATGCTTGAAAATCTCGAGCGTTTATTGAGAGACGGCGAAAATGGGAGCCAATGAAGTGCACTGAACGACAAATATTGAAAAGGAGAAACCGAAAATGAAGTCTTGGAGAGAGATTAAGACGATTGAAGAGTGGCGGCAAACTTTGCAAGGATCGACGGAGCACCCCGTCATTGTATTTAAGCACAGTACGACTTGTCCGGTCAGCGCAAACGCGTTTCAGGAGTTTCAGGAATACCTTCAGGGGCAGCCGAGAGAGGATGCGGATTACGTGCTGGTGAAGGTGATCGAATCGCGTCCGGTATCCAATCAAATTGCGGAAGACTTGGCAGTCAGACACGCATCCCCGCAAATCATTCTGGTTGATCAGAAGGATTCGGTTTGGAATGCCACCCATTGGTCGATTACGGTTGAGCACATTTCCGCAGTTCTGAACTGATATGATATGGGGAATCGGGGATGAAGCATCCCCGATTTTTTTGTTAAATATGCAATTCGAAGCAATATTCAGCGTTTCCACGGCAGACTGCTCGATTACCGTTTCAGAAAGGGCTGGTGCGCATGTTTGATCCTACGATTTATGAGAATTTAAAAGTGGTGATGGAAGGCGCCGTTTATGATCTGGATTTATCCGGTGAAATAAACATTGTTGAAAGGTCCGACCTCATTGATCTTGCTACGATGTCCAGAACTTATCGGATAGGGTTTCGGGAAACGAAGGGAAACGGGGAATCGAAAGGACAAGCCCTGGCCTTTTTGCAGCTTCATGCTGACATGGAGGACCTTGCGGCAGAGATTTTGGAACAGGACAGAGCCAGCTTTTCCGCGGGCTGTCGGCTGACGCTTTTTTTTGAAACCATCGTCAGGGACATTTCGGCAGACTGCAGGCGGATCAACGAAATGCTGACAGCCGCTTGGGGAGACCGCCCCGTTATTTTACAATCGCTGTCTTTTGATTATCCGTCCGAAAAAGAGCAATGCTACCGAAACCGGATCACAATCGATTTCGGCCGAAAAATTGACGAACGGCAGATCGGGGATTTCCCTCGGTTGTTGGAATTTATGCGGCAATCTCTTCAATCATTGGAACTAACCTGATATAATGATACGTATGATAGTATTTACATGCGCATATGTACTTGATAATGAGGTGAAGGCATGAGGCAATATCTGGATCTGCTTCAGGATATTCTGGATCACGGCGTTCAAAAAAACGACCGGACCGGTACGGGGACGCTTTCCGTATTCGGCAGACAAATGCGATTTGACTTATCGGAAGGCTTTCCTCTGCTGACAACCAAAAAACTGCATATTCGATCGATTGTTCACGAACTGCTCTGGTTTTTGAGCGGGGATACGAATATCAGGTATTTGCAGGAAAACAATGTCACCATTTGGGACGAATGGGCGGATGAGAACGGGGAACTCGGCCCGGTTTACGGCAAACAGTGGCGGTCATGGGAGGCCCCCGACGGTAGGGAAATCGACCAGATCGTACAGGTCGTCGAGCAGATCAAAAACAACCCCGATTCCCGCAGGCACCTTGTATCGGCCTGGAATCCGGCAGATATCGGTCAAATGAAGCTGCCCCCCTGCCATTATGCTTTTCAATTTTACGTGGCGGACGGCAAGCTGTCCTGCATGCTGAGCATGAGAAGCGTCGACACGTTCTTGGGGCTGCCTTTCAACATAGCCAGCTATTCGCTGCTCACGCACATGGTCGCACAGCAATGCGGGCTTGAGCCCGGGGAATTTATATGGACAGGCGGAGACGTTCATATTTATTCGAACCATCTCGAACAGGTACGCCAGCAACTGTCCCGCGAGCCGTATCCGCTTCCCAGATTAATCATCAAGCGAAACCCGGACAGTCTGTTCGATTACCGCTATGAGGATTTTGAAATCGCCGATTATCAAGCGCATCCTCATATCAAGGCCCCGGTAGCGGTATAACTTCTATTGCCTGCGAGGTGATAACGTGTCAATATCCATCATCGTGGCCATGGATCGCAACCGGGTGATCGGCAAGGACAACAAGCTTCCCTGGAGACTTCCTGCAGAATTGGCCTACTTCAAAAAAGTAACGATGGGGCATCCCGTCATCATGGGAAGAAAAACACATCAATCGATCGGCAGACCGCTTCCGGGCCGAAACAATATCGTCATGACGCGTGATTCCGGTTATCAGGCGGAAGGCTGCCAGGTCGTCCATTCCATTGACGAATCGTTGCGGCTGATTGGCGAACGGGAGGCATTTGTGATTGGCGGTGCGGAAATGATCCGATTGTTTTTTTCGCACACCTCCAAATTGTATATCACTTGGATCGATCACGAATTTGAAGGGGACACGTTTTTTCCGGATTTTGATGAAACTCAGTGGACGCTGGTTTCCGAAAAGCCGGGGATTACCGATGACAATAATCCTTATACATATTTTTTCAGAGTGTATAAGCGCAATCATTAATACCTGTATAGGTATAATCGAAGGGGAGGATGCATGTGCTGTATAACGATGAGATCAAAAATCGCCTGAAACGGGTGGAAGGGCAAATTCGGGGCGTTCTGCGGATGATGGAGGAAGACAAACATTGCAAAGACGTAGTCAGCCAAATGAGCGCGGTGCGAAGTGCGGTGGATAAAGCGATTGCGCATGTCGTAGCGTTGAATCTGGAGCAATGCGTCATTGAGGCTCAAAGTGATGGAAAAGACACGAAAAATTTGGTTAAAGAGGCTGTCGAGCTGTTGGTGAAAAGTAAATAACCGGATGGAAACGGGCGAGTAACACCGTTTTGAAAGCTGCGGCTATGATTCGTGAATACCCTTGCCGGATCGCGGGAATCCTATTTCCGTCCGATCGGAATGGGGTATTTTATTTTTATTGCGCGGGGGTTGACAAAAGAATAATTACCATATTATATTAATAACATACCTATGGGGGTATATGTATAGAAGAAGGAGTTGAGTAGAGAATGGCCATTATTCAGGTAAATGACAGCAACTTCGATGAGAAGGTTCTGCAGTCCGATAAACTGGTTGTTGTTGATTTCTGGGCCGAGTGGTGCGCACCCTGCCGCCTGATTGCCCCGATCTTGGAAGAAATCGACAAAGAGCTGAACGACCAGATTCTAATCGCCAAGTTGAATGTTGACGAGAATCCGGTAACAGCTGCGAAGCATCAAATTATGGGAATTCCAACCATGAAATTTTTCAAAGGCGGCAAAACCGTTAATGTCACGGTCGGACTGCAGCCGAAGAATCAATTGCTCAGCATGATCAAGCCTCATTTACAAAATGCTTAATTAGAATAAAAAATTAAAATACCACATTTCAGGAGGAGAAAACAAATGGCATATCAAGCAACAAAACAAGCAACTGGTGCAGAAGTAGAGGAAAGAATTAAAAACAATGAAGAGGTAAACATTATTGATGTGCGCGAGGATGTTGAGTGGATTTCCGGACATATTCCTCAAGCTAAACACATTCCATTAGGACAGCTGTTGCAGCGTTTGGATGAACTTGACAAAAACAAGGAGTATATCATGGTATGTGCGGGTGGCAACCGCAGCTCTTTGGCATGCGAGTTCCTTTCCGAAAGAGGGTACGACGTAACAAACCTGATCGGCGGAATGTCCCGTTGGAGAGGCGAAGTTGCAACTGGACGTTAAGTTCAGCAGCTTTTTATTATTCAGATCTATAAAATCATAACATTTCTGTAATCAAAATCTGATTTCGGAGGGATTCTGGTGACACAGCTACCATCAATTTCCGTTGAAGAGCTACACAGAAGAATGAATTCCGGTGAAAAGGTTTTTGTGCTTGATGTCAGGGGCGCCCAGGCATACTCTGAGTGGAAAATCAATCACAAAAACTTAACCTCCGTCAACATCACGAACTCAACCTTCCTGAAGGGCGATGAACGTACTTTTGATCCTCTTCCGAAGGATCAGGACATCATCGTTGTTTGCGCGAAAGGAAAAACTGCCCAGGAAGTAACGAACATGCTGCTGGGCAAAGGCTACCGTGCCGTTTATCTTGAAGGCGGGATGGAGTCATGGAGCCAATTTTACTATCCGACAACCGTCACGAAAGATGACAAGATGGAAGTCATTCAAATTAACCGTCTGGCCAAAGGCTGCTTGTCTTACATGATTGTTTCCGAAGGTACGGCCTTGGTGATCGATCCCAGCATTAAAACGGATGTCTATACGAAATTGGCTGCCGAAAAGAACGCCAAAGTCGCTCATATTATGGATTCTCACTGCCATGCCGACCATATTTCCGGAGGTTCTAAGCTGGCCTCGGAAACGGGCGCGACATACTACATTTCTTCCAGTGAAGTTCAAGGCACCAATCTGAAGTACGAGCCGTTGGAAAAACATGATTCCGTCAAATTCGGCAGCGTAGAGGTTGAAGTTATTCCGGTTCCGACACCTGGACATACGCCGGGATCCACTTCCTTCTTCGTCAATCGGAAGTACCTGATGTCAGGGGATACGATTTTTGTCGGCGGTCTGGGCAGACCGGACTTGGGCGGCAAAGCCAAAGAATGGGCAGAGGACTTGTACGATACGGTATTCAAAAAAGTCAGCGATATGCCGGATGACGTATTTGTATTGCCTGCGCATTTCGGGGATATCAGTGAAATTAACGATAACGGAATCGTTGGAGCAACTTTGGGTGAAATTCGCGACGCAAATGAAATTATGAGAACGACGGACCGTGCGAAGTTCACCGAAACTGTGGCTTCGGCGGCCTCCACTTTGAAACCGCCGAACTTTGAAGAAATTGTATCCATCAACCGCGGCGAGATTTTCGTGGATATGGCGAGAGCAGCCGAGCTGGAAATCGGACCGAACCGCTGCGCGGTACATCACGCCACCTGACCTTTGAACTGTAAACGGATGACAGCATGAAGCCGTCATTATAAAAATATCGACCGAATTTGGGCGAAGGACAGATTAGGATGAAATACGACAAACAAATCATGGACCGGTTGCGAAGGGTGGAAGGCCAAATTCGCGGCATCCTGAAGATGATGGAAGCGGAAAAGAGCTGCAAGGATGTCGTCAGTCAAATGACGGCTGTGCGAAGCGCGGTAGATAAAGCGATAGCTTATGCCGTTGCGCTGAACCTTGAACAATGTGTTCTTGAAGCGTCGGAGGACGATTCCAGAGATTTTATCCAAGAAGCGGTCGATCTGATGACCAGAAGCAAGTCTTAACGAATTGAAGGCCGTATTTCGCGGCCTTTTTTTGCTTTTTCAACATTATTCGCGTTCCTCCGAGAAATTTGTATGCCAATTATGGTATTCTATATGTGGTTCGGGAATTTAGTTCTGGAATCATTACGGAGGTTTGCTATGCGGATATTGAGACAGTTGTCCATCGCGTTGACGCTTATGATCATCGTCATCATCATCGGCACCGCAGGTTTTGTTCTGCTGGAAAAGCTGAGTCTTTTCGATTCGCTGTGGCTGACCGTGATAACTGTGCTGACGGTTGGCTACGGAGATACCTTTCCAAAAACCTTAGCGGGCAAAATTTTCGCGCTGGCGATCATTCCCGTCGGCATCGGCATCGTCACCTATGCCATAGGAACAATAACCGCAGGCCTTGTAGAAGGGCATTTTTCCAAATCGGTGGGGAGAAAGAGGATGGACAGGAAGATCAGTCAATTGCGTGATCATTACATCATATGCGGTTACGGAAGGGTCGGACAGCAGGTCGCTGCCCAGCTTCAAGCTGAAAAAGTGCCGATCGTCGTGATTGATCGAATATGGGAACATCCGGATGCTCATATGTCATCCTTGCTGTATATTGAAGGAGATGCGACGGGAGACGGCATATTGGTAAGGGCGGGTATTGAGCACGCTGCGGGATTGGCGGCTTGCCTTCCGGGGGATGCGGACAATGTGTTCATCGCCTTGACAGCCAAGGGAATCCGGCCCGGCATTCAAATCGCGGCCAGGGCGGAGCGTCCCGAAGCCGAAGAGATTCTGATCCGAGCGGGCGCGGACAAAGTTATCAATCCCTCCAGCATCGGCGGGAAACGAATGGCCATGTCCTTATTGAAGCCGGCCAGTGTGGAATATATCGATACGATTCTTCAGTCGCGCCAACAGGAATTCAGCGTAGAGGAGATTGTAATTTCCGCTTCGTCGGATTTGGTGAATCAAAGCATCCGTCAGGTTGATGTCCGGGAAAAATTCGGGATCAACATCGTGGCCGTGAAGACGGACAGAAAATTGCATACGAGTCCCAAAGCGGACTACATCTTCAGGGAATTTGACACACTAATCGTATTTGGTTCCAGGGAAGATCTGATCCGGTTCGAACAGGCGGCGAAATAATTATCCAATGAAATGGCATTGACGAGTCCTGACATTTCATTATAAATTGATCATGAATCTTCATTTGCGAAAAAGGGGATTGCCGTGGAAGATCTGACGTTGATTATGTTTCAACGAATGGGAACGCTGCTGATCATGACCTTTATGTTGACCCGCTTTCCTTTATTCAGACAGCTGCTCGATCGGGAAGTCAACATCAGCACTTCCGTGTATTTCTCCGTCCTATTCGGCCTGTTCGGAATAGCCGGTACCTATGCGGGAGTGGTGATTCACGACGGTGTTCCGAATCCTTCCTTTTGGCTTTTTACCCTGAACGGCAATGATACGATCGCCCATTCCGGACTGGTCGGCGTCGTCATCGGAGGATTGTTCGGCGGTCCGGTGGTCGGTCTCAGCTCGGGCATCATTACCGGCTTCCATCTTTATACGCTGGGCGGATTCGCCGCGCTGGCGAACGCCCTCGCCGCCCCGGTTACCGGTTTGTTCGCCGGCTGGATCGGAAGATTCTTTTCGCAGGAGCGTGTGATATCCGCTACAAAAGCTTTATTCATCGGAATGTTCGCTCCGATCCTGTTAATGGGTTTTATTTTGATTTTCTCTTCCTCTCCCGAGGTAAGCATACCGATCGTCAATATAATCGGCATTCCGATGGTCATTACCAACAGCATCTCAATCGCCATCTTTACGACGATGTTTCGGGTTGCCTTGAAGGAGGAAGAAAGGGCAGCGGCTTTTGAAACCCAACGCGCATTAAAAATTGCGGATTTGACGATCCCTCATCTGAAGCAGGGGCTGACGGCGGATACCGCAAACGCAACTGCGGAATTATTGATGCGTGAATTGAAAGCGGCTGCAGTGGCGGTAGCGGACACGGATCATATTTTGTCGCATGTCGGCATCGGCAGATCCCATCATCATCCGGGAGAAAAATTGCAAACCGAGCTGTTGTATAAGGCGATCGCGACAGGGAGCATCCAAATCGCATACCGCAGGAGCCAAATTCAATGCGCACACAAAAAATGCCCTCTCGGCGCGAGCATTATCGTGCCGATCAGCCAGGCCGGCCATGTTGCCGGGCTGATCAACATTTATTACAAACGTCCTCAGCAGATACGTTCGGTGGAAATTGTGCTGGCCAAAGGTTTGGGAAAGCTCATCTCCAGTCAATTGAGTCTGGCTATGAGCGAAAAAATCTCCAGACTCATGAAGGATACAGAGCTTCGCGTGCTGCAGGCCCAGATCAATCCGCATTTTTTGTTCAATACGCTGAATTCGATTGTCACTCTGATCCGGACGGATCCCCAGCTGGCCCGCCATGTGACCGTTCATTTGGGCAATTTCATGCGGCAGAATCTGAAGATCACGTCCTCACGGCTGATTCCCATAGCGCAGGAAATGAATCATTTGAACAGCTATCTTGAAATCATCCGTATTCGGTTTGCCGACCAAATCTCCATTGTTTGCGAAGTCGACGAGGAGTTGGCTGACGTCCTCATTCCGACGGCCACGCTTCAGCCGCTTGTGGAAAATTGCATCAATCACGGCCTGAAGGAGAAGTCCGCCAATGGAAAGATTGCCGTCCAGATCCGCAAAAAGGCAGACCGCGTACAGGTGAGCATCGAAGACAACGGTTCGGGAATCCCCGGGCATATTCTTCCTTTGCTGGGAGAAGTGCCGATCAGCAGCAGCGAGGGAAACGGCATCGGGGTGCATAACGTGAACCATCGATTAATCAGCCTGCTGGGTGTGCAATCAAGGCTTCAGATCCGGAACAAAACCGAAGGCGGCAGCCGGATTACGTTTTCCATTCCAATCCATGTGCAAGAAAGGACGGGATAAGATGAGCATTCGAGTGATGGTTGCGGAAGATGAGCGCTTGGCCAGAGAAGAACTGGTGTATTTGCTGGAGCAGGAAGACGGAATCGAAATCCTGCCGCAGGCGAACAACGGCCGGGAACTGCTGCAGTATATAGAGCAATTTGAACCGGATGTCATTTTTGTCGACATCCAGATGCCTGAAATATCCGGGCTTCAGGCGGCCCGCATGTTATCCTCGCGCAAAAATCCGCCAATGATCGTTTTTACGACAGCACACGAGGATTATGCGGTGGAAGCGTTCGGACTGAATGCGCTGGATTATTTGCTGAAGCCTTACGATCATCACCGGTTGAAGGAGACGATCAACCGCATCCGCAGCCGGATGCTGCCGAAAGCAAAAACCGACGAAGCCTTGTCCCCGAAGGCATCGAACGGCCGGATGCAGGGAACGCCGGGCAGGTTCACCAAATTGGTGATTGACGACGGAAGCCGCAAAATTTTGATAGACCCTGCCGCCATCCTGTACGCCGAACGAGATGAACGCAGTGTTCATATTCATACGACGGATCAAAAGTATTCCACCAAAATGACGCTTCAGCAGTTGGAGGAACGGTTGCATGAATATCCCTTCTTCCGCCCCCACCGCAGCTATCTGGTCAATTTGAACATGATTCTGGAACTGGTTCCATGGTTTAACGGAGCGTATAATGTGATTTTAAAAGATCATCAGCGGACGCAAATTCCCGTTTCGCGTTCTTCGGTGAAAGATCTGCTGGATCTGTTGGAAAGTTAAGCTTCTCGCGTTAGCCGATCATCAGGAAAGGACGGGATTGAATTGAAATTGCCCGGCGCGGAAAGATTGCGTTCAGATGTGCTGATCCAAGTATTGCTGAAGCGGAAAAAAAGCTTCATCATCCCAGCAACCCTATTTTTTCTTTCATTTTATTTTACTTTGCCGGTTCTGACTTCATTTTATCCCGAAATTGTAAACGTTATCATCTGGCGGGGGATTTCACTTGCATGGATGCTCGCCTTTGCCCAATTCGTCATGACGGGCTTGATCGTTGTGCTTTATATTTGGAAAGCCCATCGTTATGACACTTTGGTGGAAAAAATCCGCATGGAACGGCTGCGGGAGTACGAAGATTCGATCAGCGGCGGGGAGAAGGTGAATACATGAATCCGACCGGATTTGTATTTTTCGTCTCCATCGTTATCGGAACGCTGGTGATTACTTACTATGCTTCGCAGCGGATGACCAATCCCAACGACTTTTATGCGGCCGGTCATGAATTGAACGGAATTCAGAACGGGTTTGCCATCGCCGGTGATTATATGAGCGCAGCTTCCTTTCTGGGCATTACCGGCTCCATCGCTTTGTACGGCTATGACGGTTTTTTTTATTCCATCGGATTTTTCGTCTCATATCTCGTGCTTCTGCTGATTGTTGCCGAACCGCTGCACAATCTCGGCAAATATACGGTCGCGGACGCGGTTCATGTGCGGTTTCGGTCCAGGAAGTTGAGGGGGGTCATCGCTTTAAATACACTCTCGATTTCCGTCATTTACATGATTGCCCAACTGGTGGGGGCAGGGGCGCTGATTCATCTGCTGTTGAACATTGACAACTCTTCCGCGATCCTGATTGTGGGCATACTGATGACCACCTACGTCGTTTTCGGGGGGATGATCGCCACCTCATGGGTGCAAATTATCAAATCGATTTTGCTGTTGGCCGGAACGCTGATCATGAGCCTGATCATCTTTTCCCGGTTCGGCTGGAGCTTGCAGAACATGTTTAGTTCTGTAGCGACGGCAACCCCTTTAGGGGATAAATTTCTGCAGCCGGGAAATCAGTACGACAATCCGATCGATACGTTATCGTTCAATTTGGCGTTGATTCTGGGGACGGCGGGACTTCCGCACATCCTGGTTCGGCTATTCACGGTCAGAGAAACAAAAACCGCGCGTTTTTCCGTAGTGACGGCGACCGGCGTCATCGGAATTTATTATATCATGACGATCTTTCTCGGCTTCGGCGCCGCTTCGTTTGTCGGTTGGCGGCAGTTGGAGGAAGCGGGTTATGCAGGAAATTTGGCGGCTCCGCTGCTTGCCAACGCTCTGGGGGGAGAATTCCTGATGGCGTTTATTTCAGCGGTGGCTTTCGCCACGATTCTGGCGGTCGTATCCGGACTAGTGCTGTCGGCATCCTCCGCTTTTGCCCATGATTTTTACAGCAGTATTTTTCGCCGGGGAACCGCTTCGGAGAAAGAGCAGATGTATGCGGCCAAGCTGTCCTCGATAGGCGTTGGATTGATCTCAATCGTACTGGCAATCGGCGCCCAGAAGCTGAATGTGGCGTTTCTTGTGGCCTTGGCGTTTGCCGTTGCAGCTTCGGCGAATCTGCCGATGATTGTGCTGATCCTGTTTTGGAAAAAATTCAATCCCGCCGGAGCGATCGCCGGCATCCTGACAGGCTTGGCCTCATCGATCATTCTGGTCCTGCTGAGTCCGAATGTGATGGATCCTGTAGACGGCTGGATTCGGGTGAAAGCGCTGTTCCCTCTTGAAAATCCGGGCATCATTTCGATCCCATTGGGCTTTGCCGGAGCGATCATCGGCACCTTAATATCCGGAAAGCCCAGTGACCAGCGATATGATCGCTTCTTGTTCCAAGCATTGACCGGCATGAAACCGGAAAAATGATTTTTTTCATATCTCAGGGGCTGGCCCTCAAGCTGATAACTTGGGGGACAGCCCCTATTATTGCCACGCCAGAATTTATAAGTTTCCGATCATTTTGAAGGGCAAATTCTTTTCTTATACACTCTATTAATTTATGATGATAAAACTGTTATATATCAGATGATTAAATATTTTTTTGTAATTCCGAAGACATATAAAAATAAATTTTGTTAAAAATCCATGAACTATAGTGACAAAACAAAAAATGCTGTTATATAATAAAAAACATAAAATATATCTGTAGTATAACAAAACTGTAATATAACAGAAGGAGGATGAAGGATATGGATTGTCATGATTGCCAAGGAAACGGAGAGCTGGATTGCCCGAAATGCAGCGGACGCGGAAAGGATCGGAACGGTGAAGTTTGCCATGACTGTTCCGGTGAAGGAAGCACCACCTGCTACAGATGCAACGGAAGCGGTTATTTGGAAACGGCGGCTAATTATTGAGGAGGGGAGGAATCGTCAATGTCGATGAAAACAGAGCTTGAAGATTTGCGGATCCAGGGCAGCGAATCGAAACGCTACGCCGAAATCTTGACCCCGGAAGCTCTGCTTTTTGTATGGAAGCTCCACCGTGAATTTTCCGGACGTCTCCGCGAATTGATGGAGATGCGCGAGCAAAGGCAGAAACGCTTTGATCAAGGCATGCTGCCCGATTTTCTGGAAGAAACGAGATGGATTCGGGAAGGCGGCTGGACGATTGCCCCGATTCCCGATGATCTTCAGGACAGAAGGGTGGAAATTACGGGACCCGCCGGTGACGCCAAAATGGTCATCAATGCCTTGAACTCCGGAGCCAGAGTTTATATGGCGGATTTTGAAGACGCCAATTCGCCGAACTGGAAGAACACGATTGAAGGCCAGTTGAATCTGCACTATGCGATCAACGGAAGCCTTGAGTATGTGAGCGAGCAGGGCAGGATCTACCGGCTGCACGAACAGACAGCCACGCTGCTTGTAAGGCCCAGAGGCTTGCATTTGCCGGAAAAGCACGTATTGATCGGCGGCGAGCCTGTGCCGGCGAGCTTGTTCGATTTCGGAATGTTTATGTTCCACAACGCCGAGCCGTTGATGGACAAAGGCTCGGGACCCTACTTCTACCTGCCAAAACTGGAAAGCCACCTGGAAGCGCGCTGGTGGAACGATGTTTTCGTTTATGCTCAACGCGAGCTTGGAATACCTCAGGGAACGATCAAAGCTACGGTGCTGATCGAGACGATTCTGGCGGCCTTTGAGGCCGATGAGATTTTGTATGAATTGCGCGAGCACAGCTGCGGGTTGAACTGCGGCCGGTGGGATTATATTTTCAGCTATATCAAGAAGTTCAGAAACAACCCGAAATTCATTCTTCCGGATCGGGCCCAGGTCACGATGACCGTGCCGTTCATGAAGGCATATACCTCATATGTGGTCAAAACATGCCATAAGCGAAATGCTCACGCGATCGGCGGCATGGCCGCGCAGATTCCGATCAAGAGCGATCCCGCAGCCAATGAGGAAGCGATGAGGAGGGTGCTTGCAGACAAGCAAAGAGAAGCTCAGGAAGGCCATGACGGGACCTGGGTGGCTCATCCCGGTTTGGTGCAGGTCGCCATGACGGCCTTCAATCAGTGGATGCCGAAGGCGAATCAGATTGAAAGAAAACGTGAGGATGTGCGTGTAACGGCGGAGGATCTTCTAGCGGTGCCCGAAGGGACGATCACCGAAAAAGGACTGCGCACGAACGTCAGCGTCGCGATTCAATATATGGAAGCCTGGTTGAGAGGGTATGGGGCGGTCCCGATCTTCAACCTGATGGAGGATGCGGCCACAGCGGAAATTTCCCGGGCTCAAGTATGGCAGTGGATCCGCAGCCCGTACGGCGTGCTGCAGGATGACCGCAAGATCACGCTGGAAATGGTAAACGGCATCGTCCAAGAGGAGTTGCGCAAAATTCGTGCTGCTGCGGGGGATGAGGCTTTTGAGAACGGAAAGTACGCTCAGGCGGCCGAATTGTTCCTTAGGCTGGTGCAGGACGACGAATTTACCGAGTTCCTGACCATGCCGGGCTACGATTATTTGGATTGATGGAATTTATCAATTGGATTCATAAACTTTAAATAAAAGGGGAGAAAACAAATGGAAAATCGTAAAAAGCAAGCTGCAGATCAACTGAGGGAGCAATGGAAGTCAGAGCGTTGGAAAGGAATTACCCGTCCTTATTCGGCGGAAGACGTCGTACGCCTCCGCGGTTCCGTAATGATCGAGCATACGCTGGCCAAACGCGGAGCCGCACGCTTATGGAAGCAGCTTCATACCGAGGATTACATCAACGCGCTTGGCGCTTTAACCGGAAATCAGGCGGTGCAGCAGGTCAAAGCAGGCCTGCAGGCGATCTATTTGAGCGGATGGCAGGTCGCTGCCGATGCCAACCTTTCCGGACATATGTACCCGGATCAGAGCCTGTACCCGGCCAACAGCGTACCGCATGTCGTCAAGAGGATCAACCAGGCGCTGCAGCGCGCCGATCAAATCCAATATTCCGAAGGCAAGGGCGACATTGATTTCTTCGTGCCGATCGTCGCCGATGCGGAGGCCGGGTTCGGCGGACCGCTGAACGTCTTTGAATTGATGAAAATGATGATCGAATCCGGTGCTGCGGCCGTTCACTTCGAAGACCAGCTGTCCTCCGAGAAAAAATGCGGACATATGGGCGGCAAGGTGCTGCTTCCGACCCAGCAAGCCGTCAAAAATCTCGTTGCCGCCCGTTTCGCCGCCGATGTCATGGGCACGGAGACGATCGTCATTGCCAGAACCGATGCGAACGCAGCACGGCTTTTGACCAGCGACGCCGATTCCTACGATCATCCTTTCCTGACCGGACAGCGTTCCCCGGAAGGCTTTTACTATGTGAGAGAAGGCCTGGATCAGGCGATCGCCAGAGGCTTGGCCTATGCTCCGTACGCCGACATGATCTGGTGCGAAACCTCCGAGCCGAACCTGGAGGAAGCTAGAAGATTCGCCGACGCCATTCATGCGAAATACCCGGACAAAATGCTCGCCTATAACTGCTCGCCTTCCTTCAACTGGAAGCGGAAGCTGGATGAGGATACGATCGCGAATTTCCAGAAGGAGCTGGCCAAAATGGGCTACAAGTTCCAGTTCGTCACACTGGCCGGTTTCCATGCGCTCAACCACAGCATGTTCGAGCTGGCTCGGGCCTACAAGGAAAGAGGAATGGCCGCCTATTCCGAATTGCAGCAGGCCGAATTCAGCAGCGAGGCTTACGGTTATGAAGCGACACGGCACCAACGCGAGGTCGGCACCGGCTACTTCGACGAAGTGGCTCAAGCGATTGCCGGAGGAAACTCCTCGACTACGGCGCTGACCGGTTCTACCGAAGAGGAACAGTTTACGCCGGCGCATACGGTTTAATCGTTTCCGATATTGACAGCATCAACAGCATCAACAGCTCGACAAGCATCGAAAGCAGAAGTTTTTTGCAATCATTCGCGAAGCCGCCGGATTACCGGCGGCTTTTGCTGGTGCGCTTGGCAGCGCATCGTGCTAACGGGTGAAAGACCCGAACACACCGCGAGGTGGCGGAAGTGTATGGCTGACCAGCAGTGCTCTGGCCGCAAGGCAGTGTGCGGAGGGTTGGAAGGCAAACCCCGGAACAGGCGGCATCAACCATGTTGGCTGGCGAAGTCGGATAACCCTGCCAGAGAAGGGGACGTCCAATACCACCATTGGCTTCGAAAGTTCGGAGCAGTGGTAACTCCAGCGCCGGATTGTTAGAATAAAATGGAGATTATTTGCAAATGAAAGCAGTAAATGTGTAAACAAAAGCTGCTTTCGGCGGAAAGGAACGGCCTGATATGCTCAAGAATCAAGTGGATCGGCAATATTTGCTTCACATGTTGGAGGATTTACTGAATATCCCCAGTCGCGGTCGATATGGGAGCGCTCGGCGACGATTTGAACGGATCGGAGCAGGCGGTTTCGATATGCGCCAAAGATTCGAGCGGCCCTTGCGATTACCGGATCGTCAGCCGGATGATCGAACTGGCCGAGCGGGAACGCTTGGCCTATCCGGTAGACATATCCCCCCATTACGGCTCCGACGCGTCGGCGGCGCTGAGGGGCGGCGGCAATATCCGTGCGGGCCTTGTAGGCCCCGGTGTTCACGCTTCACACGGTATGGAGCGAACGCATCTCGACTCCATCGTCCAGACGGCGGCGCTTTTGGCGGCGTACGTGACGGAACCGCTATAATCACTGAATGCTTGCTTGTTATACGTGATCGAAGGGGAATAACGGGATGATAAGAGAATATCTTGATTGAATAAGGAATATCCAGAGCGAAAGGGGTTCGTTATGCAACCGCTCATCATTGCCCACCGCGGGGCTTCGGGGGAGGCGCCGGAAAATACCTTGTCGGCCTTCAGGGTGGCCATCGTCCAGCATGCCGACGGGATTGAATTGGATGTGCAGATGACGAAAGACGGCCGCATCGTCGTCATTCACGATGAGACCCTGGACCGGACAACCGATTCAAGCGGGCTGGTCGCAGGCATGACCTATGAGCAAATCCGCCGCGCGGATGCCGGCCATGGCTTCAAAGCGTATGCGGGTGAGCGGGTTCCGCTGCTGTCGGAAGTGCTGGAGCTTTTGGCTCCGACCCGTATGTTGTTGAACATTGAGTTGAAGAACGGCATCATCCCGTATCCCGAAATGGAAGAAGGGGTGATTCGACTTGTCCGGCAGTACGCGATGGAGCGGCGGGTGATCTTGTCCTCGTTCAATCATTACAGCCTCGTCAAGCTGGCCGAACTTGCTCCCGATCTGGAACGAGCCGTCTTGTATGCAGCCGGTTTGTTCGAGCCGTGGGATTACGCTTTGCGGCTTGGTGCGAATGCAATCCATCCGCTGCACTACAGCGCCGTTCCGGAAATCGTTCAGGGCGCGCACCGGGCGGGCTTGAAAATCCGTCCCTACACCGTGGATCGGGAGGAAGATATCCGCCGAATGATTGCGAACGAAGTGGACGCCGTCATCACGAATTATCCCCTGCGCATGAAACGGATTTTGGAAGATGGAGACGGAAAAACCGGCGGTCAGCGAAAATAAAGAGCATGGGAAAATTCGGCAAAAATAAGCGCCAACCGGTCATCACTTGGATCGAGCATGCGACCTTTCTGATCCGGATGGAAGGCTTGAATATAGTGACGGATCCGGCCGCCATGCCTGAGATCGATGTTGTGCTGATTTCCCACAGCCATTATGATCATTTTCATTTTCCATCGCTGCGCAGCGTGAAAGGAGATTCCGTATTTTTTGTGCCCGAGGGGTTGAGCGGTCCGCTGATACGTAATGATTTTCGAAGGACGAGGGAACTGAGCTGGTGGTCTTCGGTGGAACTTGCCGGCGTCCGATTCAGCTTTGTTCCGGCTCAGCATTGGACACAGAGGACGCCCTGGGACATGAATGCTTCCCACTGGGGGGATGGGTGCTGAAATCCTTGGCTGCCGGAGATTGTTCTCCCTCCGTTTATTTTATTCCAATGCATTACGGCGCTTTACGCCTGGCCGATGATACGCCCCGAAAAGCGCTTGACGGTTTGGAACAGGCCTGGCTGAACCGTGGACTTCCCGGCACCGGATTAAAAATCCTCAAACTGGGGGAAATATTCCGTTTGCAAAGCTTGTAAAATCGTGTCCTTCTTCTAGGCGACCGCATAGTATAAAACACGCTATTTTGCTATTAACTGCGGTGTTTTCGCTGTCAAGGGAAGGAAGAATCGCCATGGCTGAATCCCTGCATTCCGGAATATGGGAAATTTCTTATATTGAGCTGACGCTCCGCTTGGTTCTCGCCGCCGTGCTTGGAGGACTGATCGGACTTGAAAGGGAATTCGGCTATCACCCTGCCGGATTTCGCACGCATATCCTTGTCTGTCTCGGCTCCGCACTCATCATGATCCTGTCCATATACGGCTTTACCCAGTTTGCCGCGGAGTCGAATGTCCGTATGGATCCGGCGCGTTTGGCGGCCCAGGTGATCAGCGGCGTCGGTTTTTTGGGGGCGGGGACGATTCTCCGAACGGGAGTGTCCATTACCGGATTGACCACAGCGGCTTCTCTTTGGGTCGTTTCGGCAATCGGCCTGTCGGTCGGCGCCGGATTTTATTTCGGCAGTGTACTGGTTACCGTGATGGTGCTGTTCAGTTTGTTTCTGCTGAATAAGCTGGAGAAATCTTTTTCCCAAACAAAGAAATTCAGGGAAATCCGGATTCAGATTCCCGATGGCTCAACCGCTTTGAACGTGACGCTTGCGAAGATTGCCGAGTTCGGTCTGTCGATCCACAAAATCCAAATCGAAAATCCCATCGTCGGGACCGAAGCGGAGGAACGGGTGGTGACCGTGCGCTTGCTGGTCAAAGCCGGCAAGCCCGCGCATTTTCAAAAGGTTCTGCTGGCGCTTCCCGGGATTCCCGGGGTCAGGAATGTGGAGTGCGAGTAACCCTCGTATACAATAAAAAAACAACACGAACAGAAAATTCAGAAAACTACTTGTCAAAATTGGGCTGATCATTTACAATCGAATTAATTTTAATTGAAATATATATGTGCAACAGAATATTTTTGAGGCAACGACGCCTCGGGACGTAACGAATTTCGTTATGCCTGGGCGTCTTTTTGTTTTTGCCAATAATTTACAACGGAGGAATGCGGCATGAGCCATCGACCGATCAAGGCGGTGCCGTTGGCGGTTCAGGTGATTCCCAACGTTGAAGAAGGCCTGGCGAGAGCCTTGAGCTTGGCGCCTAATATAAGAAGCTTGGGACTGCTGACGTCGACGATTGACGATGTGGGATATACCGCGGTGGATGAAGCGACAAAAAAAGCGGCGGTGGAAGTCGTATACGCGAAGTCGTTCTATGCCGGTTCCGCTCACGCTTCAGGACCGCTGAGCGGTGAATTTATCGGAATTATCGGCGGGGAAAATCCTGCGGAGGTCAGAAGCGGATTGGATGCGGCAATTGCGTTAATGGCCGAGGGCGCCTGCTTTTATTCACTGAACGAAGATGGCAGCCATGCGTATTATGCGCACGTGATTTCCCGTTCCGGCACGTATTTGTCCAAGGTTGCGGGAATTGCCGAGGGAGAACCGCTCGCTTATTTGATCGCCCCGCCGCTGGAAGCCGTTGTCGGTTTGGATGCTGCACTGAAAGCGGCGGATGTTACGCTCTGCCGGTTTTACGGGCCGCCTACGGAAACCAATTTTGCCGGCGGTATTCTGACAGGCACCCAATCGTCCTGCACCGCGGCGGCAAAAGCGTTTGAGGCTGCGGTGTCCGGTGTGGCCGGCCAGCCGATCAAATCGTGAGCACGGAGGGGGATGACGATTGAAAACGGAGTCCTATGCGCTCGGCATGATTGAGACCCGCGGTCTGCCGGCGCTGATTGCAGCCGCCGATGCCGCAGCCAAAGCGGCCTCCGTCCGGGTGGCCGCCTATGAGCAAGCGGATGCGGGCATCGTGACGGTGTATATCCTCGGCGATGTCGCCTCAGTCACAGCGGCGGTCGGCGCCGGCGCAGCAGCCGCACGCGAAACGGGGGAGCTTCTCCATTCGCATGTGATTCCGCGCCCTGACCGGGAGGTACCGATGCTCATCAGGCAGTTCCGGAATTCGGCTCCGGAAGGGAAGGATGAAAAGCGCGCCGGAGAAAAACAAGAGCCGTCCCATCTGCAAGCGTACAGCGTGACGGAGCTGCGCAGGCTGGCCCGAGGGTTTGCCGGTTTCCCGCTTGCCGGACGCGAAATCAGCCGGG
Source organism: Ferviditalea candida (assembly GCF_035282765.1). Taxonomy (GTDB): domain Bacteria; phylum Bacillota; class Bacilli; order Paenibacillales; family KCTC-25726; genus Ferviditalea; species Ferviditalea candida. The sequence continues at coordinate 22,311 of NZ_JAYJLD010000009.1, forward strand.
CCAACAAACAACAGCTGCTGTCGCTGCTGGAACCATATGCAAAGAAGGGGGGGATGCCGCATGACAAAGCTTGATCCCGATCTTCAGTCGATCCAGGACGTGCGCAATGCGCTTCAGGAAGCGAAGCATGCGCAGAAGCTGCTGGAGCGGCTGTCCCAGGAAGAAATCGATGCGATTGTGGCAAGCATGGCCAAGGGTGCGGAGCTTGAAGCGCGAAGGCTGGCAGCCCTCGCCTGCGAGGAAACCGGGTTCGGCAGGGTCGAGGACAAGACGGCGAAGAATCTGTTCGCAGCCAGGGATGTGCACGCCGCCATCCAAGGCATGAAAACCGTCGGCATCATCCGCCGCGACGAGGCGGCCAAGGTTTGGGAGGTTGCCCAACCGGTGGGCATCGTCGCAGGCATTATTCCTTCGACGAATCCGACCTCGACGGTGATATTCAAGTCGCTGATTGCCCTGAAAGCCCGGAACGCCATCGTCTTCAGCCCGCATCCTTCGGCAGCCCGGTGCTGCGCGGAAACCGCCGGCGTCATGGCCCGGGCGGCAGAGCAGGCAGGCGCGCCGGCAGGCGTCATTCACTGCCTGACTCAGCCGACATTAGCCGCCACACGCGAGCTGATGTCCCACAAGCTGACCGACATGATTCTGGCAACGGGCGGGACGGCGATGGTCAAGGCGGCTTACAGCTCGGGCAAACCGGCGCTCGGCGTCGGACCGGGAAACGTGCCGGTCTATATTCATTCAAGCGCCAACATCAAAGAAGCGGTCAGACGAATTATTCAGAGCAAAACCTTTGATTACGGCACGATCTGCGCTTCCGAGCAGGCCCTGATCGTCGATCGGGCAGTCAAAGAAGAACTGGTCGGAGAATTGAAAGACCAAGGCGCTTACTTTCTCAATCCCTCCGAAAAAGACAAAGTGGCCGGGGTGATTATGAGCGGTTCCGGACTCAATCCGTCGATTGTCGGCAAACCGCCGCAGACGATTGCGGAGATGGCGGGAATTACCGTTCCTGCGGATACGCGTGTGCTGATTGCCGAAGAAGATTCTGTCGGGAAGGACGTTCCGTTTGCGATTGAGAAGCTGAGTCCCGTTCTGGCGTTGTATACCGTCCTAAATTGGCAGGAGGGATGCGCCAAGAGCATCGAGCTGTTGGAATTTGGAGGTTTGGGGCATACGCTGGGGATTCATTGCGAAGAGCAGTCCGTTATCGAAGCGTTCGGGCTGGAAAAACCGGCGTCCCGCATTGTGGTCAACACCGGCACCACCTTCGGGGGCATCGGCGCTACGACGGGGCTCTTCCCTTCAATGACCTTGGGATGCGGCTCCTATGGAAACAACATCACCTCCGATAATATCGGTCCGCAGCATTTGCTGAATATCAAGCGGGTGGCCTTCGGCATACGGGAAATGAATCGGGAGGTGAGCGAACCGGGCGAAGACCTGAAGGAAACCGTGAACAGCAAAATAAGCATCAGCAGGAAGGACGTAGAGGAAATCGTTAAAAGAGTGCTGTCCGAAATGAAAGCATGAACAAAACTTATGACGTGTAAGGGGGAATTGCAATGGCAGGAGAATTGACTGCATTGGGGATGGTGGAAACGAAGGGGCTGGTAGGCTCGATCGAGGCGGCGGACGCCATGGTCAAGGCGGCGAATGTTCATCTGATCGGCAAGGTGCACGTCGGCGGCGGTCTTGTTACGGTAATGGTACGGGGAGACGTCGGCGCCGTGAAAGCGGCAACCGATGCCGGGGCCGCGGCGGCGGAGAAGGTGGGAGAACTGGTGTCCGTGCATGTCATTCCGAGACCGCATTCGGATATTGAGCATATCCTTCCAAAGCTTGAAGGAAACTGAGGTTTTAATCCATGACTCTGGTTACCGAAACGATGCTGCGGGCGATGCTCGCCAAAGGCATTCCGAATCCGTATTCGATAATGCGCAACGATAAACTGACACCGGCGGCGAAGGACTTTTTGAATTCCAGAGGCATTCGGTTGAGTGTTCAACAGCAAGGAGATTCTGCCGAGGATCGGAATGGGGATTCCGGATCCCCGCGAATTCCGCGCATTCCGGTCGGCGTTTCCAACCGCCATGTGCATTTGTCGCCCGAGGATGTGGAGCGGCTGTTCGGCAAAGGATATGCGCTTTCTCCCTGGAGGGAGCTGTCGCAGAAAGGTCAGTATGCAGCCGAGGAGAAAGTGTCGCTGTTCGGTCCAAAGGGCGCGCTCCACGGGGTCAGGGTGCTTGGTCCGGCAAGGGGACAGACACAGGTGGAAATTTCAAGAACCGACGGATTCCTGCTGGGGATTCACGCTCCCGTCCGCTTGTCCGGAGATCTCTCCGGAACCCCGGGCATGATCCTGGAAGGTCCGGAAGGACGCATCGCGCTAACCGAGGGCGTGATTGTCGCCAAAAATCATGTGCATCTGTCGCCGGAGGAGGCGCGGACGTTCGGAGTCGGCGGCGGAGACCGAATGATGCTGAGAACGCTGGGCGACAGACCGGTCATGTATTGCGACGTCATCGTCAGAATTCATCCGTCGTTTTCCCTGGATTTCCATGTGGATACGGATGAAGCGAATGCGGGGCATTTGAAAACGGGCGATGCTGTGGAGCTGGCCGGCGTCAACGGAGTTTTGTTGGCCGGAGGCCTAAGGGGTGGATGACATGGAAGCGGAAATCAGACGCTGGGTGGAGCAATTTGCCCGGGAATGGATTCAGGCCTTGGAAAAGCCGAAGCGTCCGAAGGTGCTCTTTATCTTCTGCGACAGCAGCGCGCACGAACCTTTCTCCGATACGTTCATTGAGCTGCAAAATCAGGGGATTGCCTATGACATGCTGTTTTTGGACGGGGAAACATCGGCTTGGCTGGGATTTCACCGGCTGGAATGCGCGGGATCCGGAAAGGTTATCGCGGCGGATGAGTACGCTCCGGCTCCGATAGAGCTCTCCAAGGAATATGCCGGAGTGGTGATACCGGAAATCGATTTGGACAACGCCGCCAGAATCGCAGCCGGAATGAAGGGGACGGTGAAGGCTGAAATTGTATTTTCGGCATTGACGCTGAATAAATTTGTAATAGTCGGTTCGGACGTGCCGGGAATCAAGCGTTCCGATCGACGAAGCTTGCGGGTATTGGAGCTGCCGGTCCCGTACGCGAAGTTGTTCCGCCGTTATATGGGGCAGCTGCGCGAGCTGGGCATCGCGTTTTGCGAGCAGAAGCAACTGGCCAAGGCCGTAACCGAAAGGCTGAGTGCGGAAAAACCGGCGAGCGTAGACAGCATGCCGGAGAAAGACGGAAAGCGTACCGCGGACATACCGACAGACATTATGGTGTTCCCGGAAAAGCTGATCACGGCGCAGCAGGTCCGCTCCTTTGCGGAACAAAACATACGGGAGATTCGGATGCGAAAAGAAACGGTCATTTCCCCGCTGGCGCTCGATCTGTTGAAGGAGCAAAAAATTTCCGTCCAATATTCGGAGGATAGGTGAGCCGCATGTTTCTGGGTAAAGTGATAGGAAGCGTCTGGGCTACGCAGAAGGAAGCCGGCATGGAGAATTTGAAGCTGCTGATCGTGCAACCCATGGATTTGCGGGGAGATGAGGGCGGACAGCCGGTCGTTGCCGCCGACAGGATCGGCGCAGGCATGGGGGAAAAGGTCATCGTTTCACGCGGGACGCCGGCCCGGATTCTGTTCAAGGACAAAACCGTGCCGATAGATGCGGTCATTGTGGGGATTGTCGATTCCTTCGAAGTGATCGAAGAAGCCAGGCATGCCGAATAGGTGGGACATGAAGGGAAAGATGAGCCTGAAAGGAGGAGCTCGGTGGAACAGGAAAAGCAAAGAGTGATCCAAGAGTATGTCCCCGGCAAGCAGGTGACGCTGGCCCACGTTATTGCCAATCCCGACCCGGTCCTGTATACGAAGCTGGGAATTGATGAAGCGGGCGCCATCGGAATTCTGACGCTGACCCCTACGGAAACCTCGATTATTGCAGCGGATATCGCCACCAAGGCCGCTGATGTGGATGTGGGTTATCTGGACCGGTTTACGGGCTCGCTTGTCATAACGGGAGAGGTTGCCGCCGTCGAAATGGCGATGGAGGCGGTCAACAGCTTTTTAAGCCGGAAGCTGAAATTTACTCCTGCGCTGCTGTCGAGGTCGTAGCCATGAACAGAGTCATGATGATCGGCGCGGTCGGCTCGGGCAAGTCGTCCCTAATCAAAGCGCTGGCGGGCGAGGAGCAGCCGGCGAAGAAAACGCAGGCTTTGGAATTCAAGGATTGGCTGATCGACACCCCCGGCGAATACACGGAGAATCCGCTGTACTACCGAAGCCTGATGGTGACCGCAATGCAGGCCAAATTGCTGGTGCTTGTGCAAGATGCCACCAGAAAACGCAATTCCTTTCCCCCTGGCTTCGCCTCCGGCTTTCCGATCGGCGCGATCGGGGTCATCACCAAGATCGACCATCCCGACGCCGATCCCGGGCTGGCGCAAAAATTGCTGCGGCAATCGCTGCCGCAAGGGGAAATTCATCTCACCTCCGCGGTGACGAAGGAAGGGATCGAGCCCCTGAAAAACCTGTTGCTTGAAATATTGGGATTGTTAAAATAAGAATAATCACAATATTCGAATAAAAAGGATGAAGCCAATGAGTCAGATCCGGGAACTTTGCAGGGAAAGAACGACGCTGGAGGACAAGGATATTCAAATCATCGAGGAAATGGCCGATTTTTTGCAAATCTATGCAGATATCTCCCAAGCGGACGTGTTCATTGATTGTCCCGTTCCGGAGAAGGGTGCCGCGCTGGTCGTCGCTCAGGCGCACCCGAAAACGGCTCAATCCTTGTACCATACCTCTGTCGTCGGCCAGCTGGCCTATGCCAAGCATGAACCGGCCGTTCTTTTCAGTCTGCTGTCCGGTCAGCCTGTTATCGGGTCCAGGGGCATCTCGCAGGAAAATATCGTCATGCAGCAGAATGTCGTGCCGATTCAAGCTTCAGGCAGGATCATCGGCGCGTTCATACTGGAACAGGATATCTCCGATAAGGTCGAGCAGGAGAAAAACGTTGAGCTGCTGATGGAAACCACCGAACAGCTGAGCGAAACACTGCTGGGTGTGGCCATGTCGGAGGGACAGGTGACGTCGCTGATGCATGAAGGACTCGTTCTGATCGACCAGGAGCACCGGATTACATATACGAATGCACGCGCGTTCGATTTGCTGATCAGCGTCGGGAATGAAGCACCGGTCAAGGGCCAAAAAATCGAGCAGATGTTTTTCGGAAAATTGTCCAAGGATCTGCTGCTGCAGGGAGGTATGTTCTGTGAAGAGCTGCAGATGGGGGCCGTCAGTCTGGAAGTGAAGTATGTATCTCTTTACAGGGCTCATCAAGCGGTGGGCGGGTTGATCCTGATCCGGGATATTACCGATTTGAAGGAAAAGGAAAAGCAGCTGATGATCAAATCTGCGGTCATCAAGGAAATCCACCACCGGGTCAAAAACAATCTGCAAACCGTATCCAGCCTGCTGCGCCTGCAGAGTCGCAGGATCGAATCCGAAGAAGTGAAGGGCATATTTCTCGACAGCATCAACCGGATCAACAGCATTGCGGTTATTCATGAAATACTCGCATATGAAGGCTTGGATGCCATCGACTTTAGGGAGGTTGTGGAGCGCATCGGTAAAATCATCATTTCGAGCGCGGCAAAGCCCGACCAGACGATCGGCATCAATGTCAGCGGAGCGGCCCTCTTGATTCCGGCGGATAAAGCGACAACCCTGGCGCTGGTGATCAATGAACTGATCCAAAATTCCGTCGTGCATGCGTTCAGCAGCAGGAGAAAGGGGTTTATCGAGATCGAGCTGTTCCACAACAATCAGTTTGTGCAGATTCATTTGTCGGATGACGGGATCGGCATCGGGGACTATCCCGCAAGTGTTTTGGCGAATCGCGGCAGGCTCGGGCTCAAAATCGTGGAAACGCTCGTCAAGGAGGATCTGTGCGGGATATTGGAGTTTCATGATTACGGGTTGGGCACGGAAGTTCAAATCACTTTTCCCATTTCGGAGGGATTGATGCATGATGCGGACAAAAATTCTGGTCGTTGATGACGATCCGATCATCCGGATGGATATCAAGGAAATGCTTGAGGAAGAAGGCTACCATGTGGTCGGCGAGGCCAAAGACGGGGAGATCGCCGTCGAGATGGCATTCAAGCATGAGCCGGATTTGATCATTATGGATGTGAAAATGCCGAAAATGAACGGAATCAAAGCGTCGGAGATCATCCGGAAAAAGCTCGATTGCGCGGTGCTTTTGCTGACGGCATACAGCCAGCGGGATTTGATTCAAGATGCCAGAAAGGCCGGCGTTGCCGCCTATCTGGTCAAGCCGGTCACGGAAAGGAATCTGTTTCCTTCAGTCGAAATGGCCGTCGGGCAAAAACAGCGGATGGATGCGCTGAAAGGCAATATCAGCGAGCTTCAGCACAATCTGGAGGCGCGCAAAGCGATCGAGATCGCAAAGGGAAGGCTCATGCAGATCCGGTCCATGAGCGAGGATGAAGCATACAGGTGGATGCGCAAGCAAAGCATGACGGAAAGAATACCGATAGAAAAGCTGGCCAGACGATTATTGGATGAAGAATTCGCGACGGATTGTTCCGGGAGGCTGAATGAGTGACGGTATGCGGAATGATCCGGCAGTTTCGAGGGAACAGGCTCAGTGGATGACCAGCGTCGGCATTGATTTGGGCACGAGCACGACCAAATTCATCGTCAGCCGTCTGAAGATTTCCAGGGCGTCCGGACCTTTGTCCCTTCCCCGGTATCGGATTACGGACAGGGAGCTGGTTTACCGGAGCGGAATTTACGCAACGCCGCTGAAAAACGAACAAGAAATCGATATGGAGCAGACAGTGCGAATTCTCGAGGAGGAATACCGAAAAGCCGATTTGCGGCTGTCCGAAATAAAGTCGGGAGCGGTGATCATTACCGGCGAAACGGCGAACAAACGGAACGCCGAGCAATTTGTTCACTATTTGGCTGAACGTTCCGGAGATTTTGTCGTCGCCACGGCCGGTGCGGAGCTGGAAGCGGTTCTTGCCGGAAAAGGCGCGGGCGCGGAAGAGCGTTCCCGGCATATTCAGGAGGTTGCAGCCAATATCGATATCGGAGGCGGCACGGCCAACACTGCGTTTTTCCATCGCGGCAGATGCGTCGGCACCGTGACCTTCCATGTGGGAGGACGCTTGCTTCGTATCGATTCTGCCGGCAGGATAACGGGAATATCCAAAGCGCTGGGGGACTGGCTCGAGGCCTACGGGTATGACCTTGAAATCGGCGGCAGGGTCTCCTTAGCGGGCCTGCAGGATATCGCGGATTCCTTATGCAGAAGCATGTTTGATTATTTGACCGGATCGCATAAGGATCCGACGGCGGGCCTTCTGATCGTCGGCAATGAACTGCGGGCTTTGCCGGAGTTCGCGGAATTGACGGTGTCCGGAGGGATCGGGGATATGGCGCTTCTGAACCCCCCGGCTAATCTGCGGCAGGCGGCGCGGTACGGAGATTTCGGCCCGGTGCTGGCACAGGCCGTTCGAAAGGCCGCCCAATCCTATCCCTTCGAATGGCGGCAGCCTGCTGAGACCATCCGGGCGACGGTTATCGGAGCCGGCATGCAGACTACGGAACTGAGCGGATCCACCGTATTCGTCGACGCGTCGCTCCTGCCTGTCCGCAATCTGCCGGTATTGAGGCTGGAGCTGGGCGAGCATCATTTGCGGCAGCCGGAGCTGCTGCGCTCCTTGCTTCAGCGGGAGCTTGAGCTCGGGGCGGACTGGTATTCCTCCGGGGACGATGCGGTTCCGCCGTTTGCCGTTTTGATCGCCGGCTTGGCATACTGCTCCTATTCGGAGTTGCAGATGCTTGCTGAGCAGCTGTCGGAAGCGTATCGGGAACGTTTTCCGTACACGCGGATTTTGGCGGTGATCGCGGAGAACGATATGGCCAAAGCGCTGGGCCACGCTTTGCACATCCGCTGCGGGGGGGAGCTCCGCATTTTGAGCATTGACCAAATCACGGCGCAGCACGGAGATTACCTGGATTTGGGCGAGCAGCTTGCCGGCGGCATGCTTCCGGTTATCGTCAAAACGCTTGTTTTTCATGACAAAGCGAGGTGAGTAGCACTTGAAAACGAACATTACCCTGCTGGGGAAAACGTATCAATTCAAAGATTTGAAGGACATTATGGCGAAAGCGAACGAGGAAAAATCCGGCGACCAGCTGGCGGGAATCGCAGCGGAGGATGCGCGGGAGCGGATCGCCGCCAAATATTTGCTCGCCGATTTGACCCTTTCCGATATCCGCAGCCATCCCGTCCTTCCCCCGGAAGCGGACGAAGTATCCAGAGTCATCGAAGAACAAGTCAATGAGAGGATCTACAACGAAATCCGCAATTGGACGGTCGCCGAGCTCAGGGAGGCTTTGTTAAGCCATGCAACGGACTTATCCGCCATCCAGAGAATCAGCAGGGGCTTGACGAGCGAAATGGTCGCGGCCACCGCCAAAATCATGTCCAATCTGGATTTGGTCCAGGCTGCGGCGAAAATCGAAGTGACGTCACGCTGCAATATTACGATCGGACAAAAAGGCGTATTGTCGGGGAGGGCGCAGCCGAATCATCCTACGGACAGCATTCAGGGAATCAAGGCTTCGCTGTTTGAAGCGCTCTCGTACGGGATCGGAGATGCGGTGATCGGGATCAATCCGGTGATCGACACGACGGACAGCGTCAAGGAAATTCTTCATATGACCAAAGAGGTGATGGGCAAATGGGGAATTCCCACGCAAAACTGCGTGCTCGCGCACGTATCAACGCAGATGAGGGCGATCCGCCAGGGAGCTCCGGCCGATCTGATCTTCCAAAGTCTGGCCGGCACGGAGCAGGGGAACAAGGCATTCGGCATCGACCTGGCGCTGCTGGATGAAGCGGACGAATTGATCCGCAAGGAGGGGACCGCCGCCGGACCCAATGTCTGGTACTTCGAGACGGGCCAGGGCTCCGAATTGTCCGCCGAGGCGCATCACGGCATCGATCAGGTGACGCTGGAAGCGCGGTGCTACGGGCTGGCTCGCAGATACCGTCCGTTTATTCTCAATACGGTGGTCGGCTTCATCGGCCCGGAATATTTGTATGACAGCAAGCAGGTGATCCGGGCCGGCCTGGAGGATCACTTCATGGGCAAGCTGCAGCAAATCCCGATGGGCGTGGATGTGTGCTATACAAATCACATGAAGGCGGATCAGAACGATATGGATAATCTGGCGGTCCTGCTGGCGGCAGCCGGCGTGAATTATATTATCGGCGCGCCGATGGCCGATGACTGCATGCTCAACTATCAATCGACGAGCTATCACGATATCGCCAGCCTGAGGGAGCTTCTGGGCTTGAGACCGGCGCCCGAATTCGAGAGGTGGCTGGAGCGGATGGGCCTGATGCGGGACGGAAGGCTGACGGAGGCCGCCGGCGACCCGACGATATTCATGTGACGCCGGGGGAGGTGAAACGAACATGGACACATCATTGAATCTGGATGAGCTTGTGACGAAAATCATGCAGGAATTGGAATCCCGATATCCATCGTCCGCGGCTGCTTCGTCCTTGAAGCCGGAGCACATCGCCGGTCAGCGGATGGATCAGGCTTCGGCCGACCAGCGGCCCGAACCGGCTGCGGAGCATCATGTCCTGCAGCGGGCGGAAATCAATGTGCCCAAGCCCAAGTGGAAGGAAGGGCTGCTCGAACTGACCGCAAGCACGCCTGCCAGAATCGGCGTTTGGAGAACCGGGACGCGTCCCTTGACCTCGACCCAGCTGAAGCTTCGCATCGATCATGCGGCCGCGGTGGACAGCGTCTATGGGGAAGTGAACCGGAGTCTGCTTGACGAAATGGGTTTGTTCACTGTGGAGACCCAGTTTGAAAATACGGAAAATTACCTGAAACGTCCAGATAAAGGGCGGGTCCTGACAGAGGAGGGCGCGGCGCTGATCCGGCAAAAATGCGCCATGCGGCCACAGGTGCAGATCGTGGTCTCCGACGGCTTAAGCGCAAATGCCGTCGAAGCGAATCTTCGGGATGTTTATCCGGCGCTGCTTGATTCGCTCCGCTCGCATGGCTTGAGCTGGGGGACTCCCTTCTTCGTCAAGGGAGGCAGGGTCGCATCGATGGATCATATCGGCGAGCTGCTGCAGCCGGAAGCGCTGGTGCTCTTGATCGGCGAACGTCCGGGCCTCGTCACTTCAAGCTCGATGAGCGCTTATATGTGCTACAGGCCCCGCAAAGGCATTGTGGAATCCGACAGGACTGTCATTTCCAACATTCACAGAGGCGGAACCCCGCCGATTGAAGCCGGGGCGCATATCGGAACGGTGCTGCGGGCCATGATCGACCAGCGGGCCAGCGGCGTGAAGCTGGTGATTTGAAGCGCGGCGGTTTCCATGGGGCAATCCCCCCTCCCGAATAGATAAAGAGCAATCGATTTGCCGGTTCAATTTGTTGGGCTTAGGGATCCTCGCAAGAATACGAAACGAAACGTCTGGCAAACAGGAGGTGAATTCGCTATGGCGCTCGGTATATTTTTGCTGGTTTTGACCTGCGCGGTTGCTTTTGGAATCGGAGCAATTGCCGCAAAGAACATTCGGGAATTCGACGAATCCAAGCATGAAAGCTTTTTGGGGAAATGACGGATTGCCAAAGATGGCGGAAGGCTTCGAATGCTTTGCGTACAATGAATAATACAAAAATGGAGGAGTCAAAGAATGGTTAATCACTCGCAAGATCAGCTTATGCATGACAAAAGGGAGCTCAACCGGTTTGGATATGCGCAGGAATTGTTGAGGAGCATGGGGGGGTTCTCCAACTTTGCCATATCCTTCTCCATCATCTCCATTCTGACGGGCGCCGTCTCGCTGTATGGACACGGCTTGACTTACGGCGGACCGGGAATGATGGGCATCGGCTGGCCGCTGGTGGCCTTGTTCGTGCTGCTGGTCGCCGCCGCCATGTCGGAACTGGCCTCGGCGATTCCGACCGCAGGCGCCCTGTATCACTGGGCTTCGATTTTGGCCAACAAACGGTGGGGCTGGTACACGGCCTGGATCAATCTGATCGGACAAATCGGCATTGTCGCCGGCATTGATTATTCGGTAGCGCTGTTTGCCGATCCGCTCTTGGCCAGTGTGTTCGGTTACCAGTCCAACGATACGACCGCATTGATCGCCTTTGCCGTTATATTGCTGTCTCACGGGATTCTCAATCACATTGGAATCCGCATTGTCGCCCGGCTGAATGACTTCTCCGCTTGGTATCATATCGCGATCGTTGCCGTTTTGGTGTTTACACTGGCTTTTTTCACCAAAGGGGGATTGCAGCCCGTCGATTATTTGTTCCATGTGGGGCAAACATTCTCCGACAAACCGTACGCGTTGGCTTTTTTGATCGGGCTTTTGCAGGCGCAATGGACATTTACGGGCTATGACGCCTCGGCGCATACGATCGAAGAAACAATCAACCCGAGAATCCGGGCCCCGTGGGGTATTTTTACCTCCGTTGCTTATTCCTTTTTCTTCGGCTTTCTGATGCTTGCGTTCGTCACGCTGTCGATCCACGATGCCAAGGCGGCCGCCGGCTCGGATAATGCTTTCATCTATGTCATCAGTCAAGCGCTGGGTGGAACGTTCGGATCGGTCATTCTCTGGCTTGTCACATTGGCCATGTGGTTTTGCGGACTTTCCTCAATCACCTCTTTCTCCCGGATGATGTACGCATTTTCCAGGGACAAAGGAATGCCGTTCAGCCGTCAGTGGTCGCAAATTTCGCGCAAATACCGCACGCCGGCCAAGGCGATTTGGCTGTCCGTCATCTTGTCCTTCCTGCTCGCTCTGACGGATTACATCATCAAGCTGGTTCAGCCGGATGCTGCCTACGGCACGCTGGTTTTTCTGACCGGCGTCAGCGTCGTCGGCTTGTATGTTGCATACGGGATTCCGATTCTGTTGAAGATGGTGGCGAAAAGTCAGGGCAGATTTCAAGAGAAACATCTGGGACCATGGAATTTGGGGCGCTGGAGCGACTTCATCGGGGTCATCGCGCTGATCTGGATCGTGTTCATCAGCATCGTCATGGTCATTCCACCGAACGAGAATGCCGGCTACGCGCTGATCGGCATGATGATTCTGTTGATTGTCATGGATGTGGCCTATTATAACAAACACTTTGAAGGACCTCAGGCGGCTCTGAAAAAATCAATCGACGACATCATCAAGCGCGAACGGGAGCTGGAAGGACAAACGATTATCGGCTCCGCTCTGCATAAGGATATGTAGAGAGTCGACGCTGAAGAACGTATTGATAGAATGAAGGGTTGTGAGCCCGCCGAAATTCTTCACAGAAAACGTGAGGATGGAAGCGGGCCTTTCCTTTTTTGTATTATCGAATTCAAACCCAATATTTTAAAGTTTTATTTTGTATATGGTATAATGTGAACAGTGTTGAGTTGAATCAAAGATGAGTATAAAAAATGAGGTCATTAAGCTCGTTCAAGAACTGCCTAAGAATGCGACGATGGAAGAGATTCTATACAAGGATTTATAAAAGTTACCGAATCATATATAGAGAATGGCGAAATCATCACAGTATTACATCAGGCAAGACGACTAAATAATCAGAAGTAAAAGACATCAGGTGCTCAGTCAAGAGTATTTCCATGATGTTTTTTTATTTTGTGAGTGTGAAGCGAGGAAGCAATTGCCGGGTCAGTGTTTTCGCATGGATAACAGCCACCCAACGGCTATTTACTGCAACTTCTAAAATAGAGAAAACCATTGTGATAATCCTATTAGCGGATTGATGCGTATTTGAATAGTACTTCTGTCTTTGTCTGTTCCTGTATTCGTAATCTGTTGAAATTTCATCTTTCCACGCAGCGCCGCTTACGGTGACGTATGGATTCACGACAAACTGAATATAATGGATGCACGTAAGAGAAAGGATGGATCGGCATGAATCGGGATTCAATTTATCTGGCGCTGGGCGATTCGCTGACGGTCGGATATGGAGCGCCGCAAGGGCAGGGCTTTGTCGATCATTATCATATGGCTTTGCAGCAGAAACGCAACAAAGAATTGAATTGCTTTAATCAAGGAGTTAACGGGGCTACCACTGGAGACATTTTGGAATTGATCAGGCGGGACGCGGACATTCGAGAGTACATTCGGAAGGCTGAGGTCATCACGCTGACTGCGGGTGGAAACGATTTGCTGCAGGCTGCGATTCCGTATATTTTTGACGGCAGGACAACGGATTTTATTCCCGCGCTGGTGACCTTTCAGAGAAATTACAGAAAGATCATTTCCGACATTCAAGAGATCAAAAGCGAGTCTGCTCAGCCTTTTGCCTTGAAGCTGATCGGCTTGTACAATCCGATTCCTTCCGTTCAGGCATCCGATTTTTGGGTGAAGACATTCAACACGCACATTTCCAAATGCGCGGACCGGCGCGTCCATTTCGTGAATGTGTATGACGCCTTTGTGGGGAACGAGACGGAGTATTTGTTTGAAGATCAGGTTCATCCGAATGAGCTGGGCTACCGGGCGATCGCCGAACAAGTCAAAAAGTCGGATTGACGGAGCGGCTGATCAACCGCTGCTTGGATGTTCATTTTAGGACGGCGAGGCGATTCGCTTCCATGGTGGCCGAAAGAATTCATCAGGAGTTGACCCCGGAGCAGCACTATGGGCTGGATTATATTCAAGCAAACGGACCTTGTCCTTCCTCCGCTTTGTCCGACCGGTTCGGGGTGAACCGCAGCGCGGTGACGGCGTTGGTGGACAGGCTCGTATCGAAAGGCTTTGTCCGGCGAATTCCGGATTCAGTCGATCGAAGAGTTGTTCTGCTGTACATGACGGATAAGGGTGTTGCGGCGCTGAAGGCGGGAAAAGAAAGCATCCGGAAATTTGTCGGTGTCTGCATGGAGGAATTGGAAGAAGCGGAGATCGAACAGTTCATCCGGGTTTATGAAAAAATGTCGGATATCCTTCAACGGAAAAACACCACCGGTTCTTCATGAGGCTTGCGTCAGATCGGGCGCGGGGGCTTCTGCCGTCCATGACTTTTCGATCCGCCGACGGCCATGTGCTTTTTCACGGCACACTGCAGTTTGCACGAAAGCAAGAGAACTGCCGCAAAGGATAAATACAAGGAACGGCCATGGAAAAAAACCGACAGCAGCCATGAAACCGATTGTTCGTCAAATCCCAAAACCGTCATCTTAGCCCCTCACCTCTTCCCCAGTACTGTCTTTTATTAAAGCACAGATTGGAAAATCCCTCTGTGATGAAAATCACGCAGAGTTCATAAAAAATTCACGAAAAAGCCGGGTGAGCTCCCGGCTTTTTTAAGTTACGGCTCAAACCGGCCCCGCCACAGGATTTCTCATTTTCTCCGTTTCTTTTTCAAGCGGATGATTTTTCCGTATGCTCTTGAATAACGCATGATTTTCCGGATCATTCCTTTATCCCTCAGATCATCAAACAACAGGGAAACCGGACTCGTATTGACCTCCAGAATCCACGGCTTCATCTGTTGATCCAATGCAACATCCACGCCTAATTCACTGATTCCGGGGTAGGTTCGCTGCATATGCCTGGCGATCGAGACGCCCAAACGCTTCAGATTGGCGACGACAAGCGCTTTTTTGGAACCTGACGCATAAGGACTCAGCAGCGCCTCCACTTCCAGCACCGAACCTCCGTTGCTCCGATTGGTTACCGCTTTCCCGGGTTGGGCGATGCGGCCCGCCAGCCCGGTCGTTTCCCATACGCCCCGCGGATTGCGCTGCACCATGACCCGGATATCGAACGGTCGGCCCTGATGCCTTAACACCAGAATTCCTTTTTGAACCAGATACATCCTCCGTACTTTTCGCGAAAGGATGAAACGGTACATATCTTCAAAAGAGCGGAAGCCGCACTTCAGAGTGCCGCTGTGGCAGAAGTAATTGTCATGGCCGTTTTCCCGGATCAGTTCCAATTTCATGACACCGATTCCGCTGGTGCCGATATTGGGTTTGATATATACCATTCGATGCTTTTTAAGCATGTCGAGCAGAAGCGAACGGGACATGATTTTCGTAGACGGAACATATTTTTTAAGCTCGCCGCTTTTCCATAATACAACGGTTTTGGTCCATTTGCTCCAAACGTTTTGTATGCGCCTTTTTTTCATGAAACACCACTCTCTCGTCCGGATAATGACAGTTTACGAATTTGTTTCTTATTTTGAACGTGACAGATCCCTATTTCTTCAGCGGAAATGCGTCGCGGAGAACCTTCCTATCCGCCTTTTTCATATAAATGAATGAGGATGTAGATCTATTCGAGGGAGGCAGCCATGATATCCCTGGAACGAATCCAAAAAAAGGTTGAAGAGGTGCGATCGGTTTTTCCTTGGTACGGGCATTTGGCGGATCATTCGCGTTTGCGTAGCATTCAGCAATTGCCGCTGATGACATCGGATCTACTGGAACGGTACTATTACAACCGGATGTCGGATGCGGGGTTCAAGATTTACCGGACATCGGGTACCCGTTCCAATGTCAGAAAAGAAATTTATTATTCCGAAGAGGATGACAGGCGCTATATCGATTTGAAAGTCCGCCTGTTTTCTTCATTTGCCGGCAGGCAAACCGGCATTCGCAAAGCTGCCGCTGATATGGGCACAGGCCATGCGGCCGGAACCGCTCTGAAGATCTTTGCGGGAATGGGCATGGACGCCTGTTCGATTCCTTTCGAGCAGCCGATCGCAGAGCATGTGGAGCAGCTGCGCCGCTTCAAACCGGATCTGCTGTATACAATGCCTTCGATTCTCGATCAAATCGTGTTGGCAGCGGACGGGCCGAAGGCATTCGGGGTCAAAAAAATCATTCTGGTCGGGGAGATCGCGTCGGAGCAATGGATTCGCAGGACGGCCGAAAAGTTCGGCATCCGGCCGACGGATATTCTCGATACGTACGGCTCGATTGAACTCGGTACGATGGCCTATTATTCGCACGAACACGGAAGATATTTGATTGTTGAGGATCTGTTTGCCGAGGGCATCCAGCCGCCGCAACTGAATGAAGGGATTAAAGAGCTGAAGGAAGGCGAAAGCATCCTCGTTTTGACATCGTTCTCGCGAGCTTTGTTTCCGGCGCTGCGTTATGTGACCTATGACGTGGTCCGTGATCTGCGGACCCTTCAGATTGACGGAAAAGAAATCCAGAGCTTTCAAAGCATTGTCAAACGGGTTGGTCCGGAATTGAAGCACGGGGAGAAAATCAGTGTCTACGATATTGAAAATATCGTCTACCAATACTTGGATGAAGCGAGGATTCGGGTGGTCGTGGATGAAAACAAGCTGGTTGTCTATATTCAGAGCAAATCGCTGCGCAAGGATGACGTGTTTGAAATCCGCCAGGAGCTTCAACGGAAAATCCCCGAGATCGGCAGCATGATTGAAAACGGAATTCTTGATGAAATCCGGGTGATTGCGGTGTCAGGTGAAGAACAATGGGGAACAGGAGCGGTCAAGCACAAAAAAATCCACTACGAATGGAATTCGGAACGAACTGCGGCGGTTAGGTGGCAGGCAAAAAGGACGGAGCGGGATGGAATTTAATGAGGGGATTTTATCGGCGGTCGGAAATACTCCGCTCGTTCGCTTGAACAACATTTGCACAGAACGCCGGATTCAGATATACGGCAAGCTGGAATTCCTTAATCCGGGCGGCAGTTCCAAGGACCGGGCGGCTCTGGAAATCCTCAAATACGCCGCGGCTTCCGGAGCGATTCAACGGGGTTCGGTCATTGTGGAATCCAGCTCGGGAAATATGGCGATCAGCCTGGCCCAAATTTGCGCTTATCACGGCTTGAAATTCATCTGTGTCATCGATGCGAAGACGACGGAGCAAAATATCCGCATTTTGAAGACGTACGGAACCGAGATTGAATATGTGGCCGAACCGGATCCGCATACCGGAGAATATCTTACCGCCCGCCTTCAGCGGGTTCAGGACCTGCTCAGCCGATACGGAAACGCTTATTGGCCAAACCAGTATGCGAACGGGCACAATTCGAAGGCTCATTACCGCAACACGATGCGTGAAATTTCCGAGCAATTGGAGCGGGTCGACTATCTGTTTGTGGGGCTGAGCACATGCGGCACATGGAGAGGCTGCGCCGAATACGTGAGGGATCACGGACTTGCAACGCAAATCATAGCGGTCGATGCAGCAGGCAGCGTCATTTCCGGGCCTTCCGCGGGAGAGAGGATGCTGCCGGGACTGGGAGCGGGAATTGTTCCACCGCTGTACCGCCGGGAATGGGTTGACCGCACGATTCGGGTAACCGATCTGGATTGTGTGGTCGGCTGCCGCAGATTGGTCCGCAGGGAAGCCATTCTTGCGGGCGGTTCTTCCGGAGGCGTGTTGACGGCGCTGCAATATTTCAAAGAAAGCATACCGGACGGGGCAAATTGCGTGCTGATTTTTCCGGACCGGGGCGAACGCTATCTAGATACGATCTATAACGACTGCTGGGTGGAAGAGCGTTTCGGAAGCGTTTCCGGTCTATGGGAAGATGGGCCGCAGGACGCATCGAAGGATGGATTTGAGGACGGATCGGCAGATTGAGCTCGAAAGGATGGAGTTGGTATTGCTATATCTGAATGAACAGGACATCGGGAGATTGGGAGCCGATTGGAACACGCTGATCAAGCTGCTGGAGGATGCGTTGTTCAGTATCGACGCCGGGGATTATGCCCAGCCGCTGAAGCCTTATTTGCGCTATAAAGATCTCCGCAATCGGATCATTGCCATGCCGGCTTATGTCGGAGGCTCGATGGATGTCGCAGGGATCAAGTGGGTTTCCAGCTTTCCTGGCAATGTTGACCAGAATCTGCCCAGAGCGCACAACGTCGTTATTCTGAATGATGCGGCCACGGGAAAACCGGAAGCGATAATCCACAGCCCGCTGCTGAACATCCTCCGTACGGCCGCTGTCAGCGGCCTGCTTTTGAAGCATTGGCTGCAAGCGCGCCCGGGGAAGCGGCTGAAGGTGGGCATAATCGGATGGGGGCCGATCGGCCGGCGGCATTTTCGGATGTGTACGGAATTGTTCGGTGATCGGATCGATCGGATCTTTCTGTACGATCTGCGGGCGATTGATCCGGAAACGGCGGTGTCCCCGCTAGGGGCTCCCGTTACGGTGACGGATAATTGGGAGGAAGCTTATGAAGAAGCCGACGTATTTATCACCTGTACGGTTTCCGACTATCGGTATGTAAACGTCCCCCCAAAAAACGGGCGGCTGCTGATGGATATCTCACTGCGCGATTTTCAGCTGGACGCGTTGACCGGGATCGGGACCTTCATCGTGGATGATTGGGAGGAAGTGTGCAGGGAAAACACCGACATTGAGTTGCTGCACTTGGCCGGAAGACTCAGCAGGGAACAGGCGCTTTCCCTGACGGATGTGGTTTGCCGCAAGGCTCTGCTCGACGTTGATGGAGGGGAGTCCGTATTCTTCAGTCCGATGGGAATGGCGGTGTTCGACATCAGCGTCGCCGATTATTACAGGCGCTTGGCTCAAGAAACTGGGGCAGGTCAGCTGCTGGAATAAAAGCCGCTTGGACGGCTTCCGGCTCCTAAAATGGCTTTTAGGATACAAAACAGGTAAATTCAGCACAATAAAAGCGGAAAATCACTTAAGCAAGAAGTATCTCAAAGAGTCATCTAAAGAGAGAAAGGAGCCCTTAAATGGCAACAACAATCGCACCGCCCATGACGCAAACTTTTCCGCCTCAGCACCAAAGCCGGCAGCCCGGCATCGAAAGCGAGATGAATCCGAGGCCTGACTTTGAGGACCCCAAGTATTTGCCGGCCGGCAAATTGAAAGACAAGTCGGCCATCATTACCGGCGGCGACAGCGGGATCGGCAGGGCGGTTGCCGTCACCTTTGCAAAAGAAGGCGCGGACATTGCCATAGTTTATTTGAACGAGCATATGGATGCGGAGGAAACGAAGCGTCAGGTGGAGCAGGAAGGACGCCGGTGCTTGTTGATAGCTGGCGACATCGGCAATGAAACGTTCTGCAATCAGGCTGTGGAACAAACGGTGCAGGCCTTCGGGAAAATCGATATTCTGGTGAATAATGCGGCGGAACAGCATCCGCAGCAGTCCATTGAGAACATTACAAGCGAACAGCTGGAGGCCACCTTCCGCACGAACGTGTTTTCCATGTTCTATTTGACCAAGGCTGCATTGAAGCACATGAAACCAGGCAGCGCGATCATCAATACCGCGTCCGCGACCGCGTATGAAGGAAACGAACAGCTGCTCGATTATTCGGCAACGAAGGGAGCTGTTGTCAGCTTTACCCGATCGCTGTCCCAATCGCTCATCGGTAAAGGCATTCGCGTCAACGGGATTGCGCCGGGACCGATCTGGACACCGCTCATCCCGTCGACTATGGAGGCCGCGCAGGTCGCTTCCTTCGGGGCAAATACCCCGATGAAAAGAGCCGGGCAGCCGGAAGAACTGGCGCCGGGATATGTATTCCTGGCATCGGATGATTCCAGCTACATGGCCGGTCAAATTCTCCACATCAACGGCGGTAAAATCGTTAACGGTTAATCATTTTCAGTCTAGTCTCATATAAAAATAGCCGAAATCACAAAAGCGAAACAGTTTTCCGCTGTATGTCATTTCGGCTGTTTACTTTTTAGGATAGCATTTGGGTAAGTTTAGAAAGCCAATATCCTTCTCAGCACTATTGCAATACGCGTTGGAACTCGTCGGTCAGCAGCGGCACCACTTCGAACAGATCGCCGACGATGCCGTAATCGGCCACTTTGAAGATCGGCGCTTCCGGATCCTTGTTGATCGCAATGATTACCCGGGACTGGCTCATTCCGGCCAGATGCTGGATGGCGCCGCTGATTCCGCAGGCGATGTAGATTTCCGGTGTAACGACCTTCCCGGTTTGCCCGATCTGCAGCGAATAGTCACAGTAGCCGGCGTCGCAGGCGCCACGGGAAGCGCCTACCGCGCCGCCCAGCACATCCGCCATCTCCTGCAGAGGCTTGAAGCCGTCCGCACTCTTCACTCCGCGGCCGCCGGACACGATGATTTTGGCTTCGCTCAAATCGACCTTGCCGGACGTTTTGCTGACCACGTCCTTAATGACGGATCGCAGCGAAGGATTGGGATACTCGACCGGGATGACCTCCGGCGTTTTTCCGGAAACGGGCTCGCCTGCGGGAATGTTGTTGGGCCGGACGGTAACGACCCAGGGTGAGCGGGTAAACGACTTTTTCTCGAACGCTTTGCCTGCATAAATCGGACGGACGAACACGGTTTCTGCGCCGGAATTGTCGATCGCCACGACATCGGAAATTTGTCCGGCTTTCAAATATGCAGCAATCATCGGCAGCAGATCCTTGCCGATGGCGGTATGTCCGGCGTAAACGGCATCCGGTTTCGCGGACTCGATAATTTGACGCACGGCAGCAAACCATGTTTCCGGATTGTAGGGCTCCAGTTGCGGATGCTCGACCGTGTATATTTTATCGGCTCCGAAGCCGGATAATTCCGCAGCCAAAGTCCGCGTATTGCCGCCCATGATTGCGGCCGCAATCAGATCTCCCTCGCTTGCGGACATTTTCGCGGCATTCAGCGCTTCCAAGGTGACCTGCCGCAATTTCCCCCCGCGGTTTTCCGCTATGACCAAAAATGTTCTGCTCATGTGATTTCCCCCTCCATACGGATTGAATCTATGTTGACTCGTATGTTAGGATTCTTTCCGACGGAATCTTCGGATAGTCTCCTAAATAACTTTGGCTTCATTGCGCAGAAGATCAACCAACTGCGCAACCCGATCGTGTAATTCTCCCTCCAGGATCCGGCCGGCTTTGCGGGCGGGGGGAAGGTTCAGTTCCTTGCGTACCGTTTTCGGAGCGAGTTCTTCGGCGGCAATGCCGAGCTCATCCAACGACAGGCGGGCAAACGGTTTTTTCTTCGCTTTCATGATCCCGGGAAGCGAAGGGTAGCGCGGCTCGTTCAATCCCTGCTGGGCGGTGAACAAAGCGGGAAGGGTTACTTCCACAATTTCTTCGTCGCCTTCGGCATCGCGTCTGGCAGCAGCTTTCCCCGCTGAGACCTCGAGCTTGGTAATCGAGCCGACATGCGGAATGTCCAGCAGTTGGGCAAGCCGGATCGCCACCTGTCCGGCGCCGTTGTCCACGGAGAAATTGCCGCCGAGAATCAGATCCGGCGCTTTGTCGGCCAGATATGCCTGCAGCGCGCGCGCCGCTGCATACTCATCAAGCTGCACGCCTTCGTCGGAAATCAGCACCGCTTCGTCGGCGCCCATGGCAAGCGCAGTCCGCAGCGCATCCGTGCTGCGTTCGGGCCCAATCGTCACGAGCGTCACGCTGCCGCCATGGTCATCGCGGATGCGGATGGCTTCCTCAACTGCATATTCATCGTAGGGGTTAATCACATATTTCACACCGTCATCGGATATTTCACCGTCGCGGATCGCGATTTTTTCCTCCGTATCGAAGGTTTGCTTCATGAGAACATAAATGTTCATTACATAAACTCCTCCTTTGAGAATAAGATAGACATGGGAAGTGTTAAGATCAGGATACCAGCGCGCACGATGAATTGCCAGCAGGAAAAAGGAACTTCAACAAATGTTTTTTCGCTTCAACAACGGTTCAGGATCGAATGCCGCGGAGAAAGAAGTCGACGGTACCGTCGATTTGTTCCATCAGCGAATATTTTCTTCCGGAAATCAGCCAAGACGTGATCACTTCATCCATTGCCCCGAACAACAGCAGCCTGACCAGCTTGACATTCATATCGGACCGAAAAACATTTTCCTCGATTCCTCTCATCAGTATGCTTTCGATCAGTTGAATATACGGCTTTATCGTCTGTCCGATCGCTTTACGAAGCTCCAGCGAGCTCTGGCGCAGTTCAATCTGCGCGACATAGGCGAAATCAACGTCCTCCTCCATTTGCGAATAGTGGATGGTGCAAATTTCACGAATCGCTTCTTTCGCATTGTCGGCCTTGCCGATCGAGGATTGGAACCGTTCCACCAATTTGCCCAATTTGAATTCGAAAATCTTGATTAGAATTTCTTCCTTATTTTTAAAGTACAGATAGATGGTTCCGTCGGCAACGCCGGCTTCCTTGGCGATTTTTGAAACCTGCGAGCGAAAAAATCCGTGCCGGGCGAAAACCTTCACGGCCCCTTCAAGAATCTGGGTATATTTTTCATTTTTTTTGCTTGCCAATTCCCTCACCTCGATGATACAATCCAAATATAATGAATGAATAGTCATTCATTATTATTTTCTATTTTAGTTCACGTTCTGCTCATTGTCAATCAACCTACATAAAGCATATCAGAAGGAGTGGAATCATGATCTGGCCAGCAGTACATTTGATTATCTTTCTATTGGTTGTCGGATACGGGATTTATTTGTTCGCAAAAGCGGTGCTCCATCGGTATTTGTATATCAAATTGGGCCAGCCGGTCAACCTGAGCAAAGATCTGAAGGAACGAATGTCCGTTTTTTTGGTTCAGGTGTTTGGGCAGAAAAAGCTGCTGAAGGACCGAAAAAGCGGATGGATGCACGTCATTATTTTTTACGGATTTATCATTCTGCAGTTCGGCGCCGTCGATTTGATTCTGAAGGGATTGATTCACAGGGGCTTGCCGCTGCCGGGCTATATGTATTTCGGGCTTCTTCAGGAAGTGACGGTTTTGCTTGTGCTTATGGCTACAGGATACGCGGCATACCGGCGTTACGGAGAAAAGCTGAAGCGCCTCAAGCGAGGCTGGAAACCGAGCATTGTCCTGTATTTTATCTTTTTTCTGATGCTGTCGGTGCTGTTCGCCTTGGCGTTTGAACGCGTCTGGCATGGGCAGCAGGCTTCCCTGCTTGCTCCGATTTCCTCGGTGATCGCCTCGGCATTTTCGGGAATCCCGCCTGCCGCTGCGGAAGCTTTATTTTATGCAAGCTGGTGGCTTCATCTGCTCTTTTTGCTGTCATTTCTTGTCTATGTTCCGCAGTCAAAGCATTTCCATCTGATCGTCGCCCCGATCAATATTTTCCTGCGCAAAACCGAACCTGCCGGGCGTCTGAGCAAACTGGATTTGGAAAATGAAAATGCCGAGTCCTTCGGAGTCGGACAAATTGAGGATTTCACCAGAAAGCAGATGCTTGATTTTTACGCCTGTGTGGAATGCGGGCGCTGCACGAATTCCTGCCCTGCTTCGAATACCGGAAAATTCCTGTCTCCGATGCATCTGATCATGAAATTGAGAGACCATTTGACGGAAAAAGGCTTTGCAGTCACCTCCAAATCGCCTTGGATGCCTGCCTTCGCCTTTACTGCTGCAGGCATTCATACGGTTGATGAAACGCAAGCGGTTTTAAACGGGGCGGAGTCGGGGCAAATCGCGGCCATTACCGATATCGAACCGACGCTCAGCCGGCAGAAATCCACATGGGTCAAAAAGGATGCCGCGATCGCGGACATCAGCTTGATCGGGGACGTCATCACGGAAGAGGAAATCTGGTCCTGCACGACCTGCCGCAATTGCGAGGATCAGTGTCCGGTCGGAAACGAGCATGTCGACAAGATTATCGATCTCCGCCGTCACCTTGTGCTGATGCAGGGCAGTGTGCCCGCAGACGGGCAAAGGGCGATGCAGAACATCGAGCGCCAGGGCAATCCGTGGGGGGTTAACCGGAACGACCGGGCCAAATGGACGGAGGAACTGGACGGCATCGCCGTACCGACGGTAAAGGAGAATCCAGATTTTGAGGTTTTGTTCTTCGTCGGATCGATGGCCTCTTACGACAACCGCACCCGAAAAGTCACCCGGGCATTCGTCAGATTGTTGAATGAAGCGGGCGTCAGCTTTGCGATTCTCGGCAACGAGGAGAAAAACTCCGGGGACACCCCGCGCCGGATGGGCAATGAATTTCTATTTCAGCAGCTTTGCATGGAAAATATAGAGACCTTCAACAAATACAATGTGAAAAAAATCGTGACCGTCTGTCCGCATACCTTTAATACGCTGAAAAACGAATATCCCGAATTCGGCTTGGAAGCCGAAGTCATGCATCATACCCAGCTGCTGGACCGCCTGATCAAAGAGGGCCGGCTGATTCCCAAGCTCAGCGTCGACGAACGCATTACTTATCATGATTCCTGCTACCTGGGACGCTATAACGGCGTATATGACGCGCCTCGCGAAATCTTGCGGTCGATTCCGGGCGTCGAATTGGCGGAGATGGTACGCAGCCGCGAGGACGGCATGTGCTGCGGCGCCGGGGGCGGAATGATGTGGATGGAGGAAACGGCGGGCAAGCGCGTCAATCTTGCCCGCACCGAACAGGCCCTGCAGGTGCGGCCGACCCTGATCGGAAGCGCTTGCCCGTACTGCCTGACGATGATGGAGGACGGCACCAAATTGAAGGAAGCGGAAGACCGGGTCAAGACGAAGGACATTGCGGAAATTCTCGAACTGTCCGTTTTTGGATAAATACCAAAATTAGGAGGTATGAACGATGGCAAGAACGATTCGGACTGCTGCAGTGATCGGTTCCGGAATTATGGGCTCCGGCATTGCGGCTCATTTGGCCAACGCCGGGATCAAATGCCTGCTGCTGGACATCATCCCGGGCAAGCTGACGGAAAAGGAGCAAGCTGCTGGACTCACGCTGAACGACTCGAGGGTGCGAAACAGGCTGGCCGCCGCCGCGATGGAGAAGATGAAAACAACCCAGCCTTCTCCATTGTATTTGGACAGCTTTATTGAACGAATCACTCCGGGCAATTTGGAGGATCATCTGGACCGTCTGAAGGATGTTGACTGGATTATCGAGGTCGTCGTGGAAAACCTGCAGGTCAAACAGCAGCTGCTTCAAAAAATCGAAAGCGTATGGACGCCGGGCACGATTGTCAGCACCAATACCTCTGGCATTTCAGTCAACGCCATGGCGGAGCAATGCGGAGCGGAATTCAAAAAGCATTTTCTCGGAACGCATTTTTTCAACCCTCCCCGTTATATGCAGCTGCTCGAAATCATTCCCGGACGGACGACCGATCCGGAGATCGTCTCTTATATGTCCGATTTTTGCCGGAAGAGACTGGGCAAAGGCGTCGTCTTGGCGAAGGATACCCCGAATTTCATCGGCAACCGGATCGGCATTTACGGGCTGCTTGTAACCTTGCAGGAAATGCGCGAAAAGGGCTGCAGCGTGGAAGAGGTCGATGCCGTCACCGGCCCTGCTATGGGACGTCCGAAGAGCGCAACCTTCCGTACGCTGGATCTGGTCGGAATCGATACGTTTGTGCACGTCGCCCGGAATGTGCATGACCATGTCGATCAGGCTGGGGAAAAAGCGGTCTTTCAAGTTCCGGAGACGATCCTGGAGATGGTGAGCCGCGGATGGATCGGTGATAAATCGGGACAGGGCTTCTACAAAAAGGTGAAAGGCGCGGATGGGAATTCCATTTTGTCGCTTGATCTGAATACGATGGAGTATTCACCCCAAACCAAAGTTTCCTCCGCTTCGCTGGAAGCCGCCAAACTGACCAAGGGCGCAGCTGAAAAAACCAAGGCGCTGATCTACGGGGGAGACCGATATTCCGAATTGGCCTGGAGCATTTTGAAAAAAGTGCTGGTGTATTCGGCAGACAAGCTCGGCGAAATCGCAGACAGCATTGCGGACATCGACAACGCCATGAAATGGGGCTTCAATTGGGAGCTCGGACCGTTTGAAACCTGGGATGCCATCGGTCTGGTCAAATCGGTCCAACGGATGGAAGCGGAAGGACTGGCCGTTCCCCAATGGGTCAAGGACTGGATTGCCGCGGGAAACACGAGTTTCTATAAGCGCGAGCTGGGCCGCACGGTTCATTATTTGAAGGGCCGGTATCACGGGGCGGAGGAAAATCCGGAGGTCATTTCGCTCAGGGATCTGAAGGATCGCGGCAGGGTGGTCAAGTCCAACAGCGGCGGCAATCTGATCGATCTTGGAGACGAAGTGGTCTGCCTTGAATTCCAGTCGCCGAATAATGCGATCGGCGCGGATATTCTCTCGATGATCCGGCAAAGCATGGATGAGGTCGACAAAAACTACAAGGGATTGGTGATCGCCAATGAGGGGCGGAATTTCAGCGTTGGCGCGAACCTTGTGTTTTTGTTGATGGAAGCCCAAGATGAGGAATGGGATGAAATTGAAGCCATGATCCATCAATTCCAGCAGACGCTGCTGAAGCTGAAGCATTTTACCAAGCCGGTCGTTGTCGCGCCCCACCGTATGACCTTGGGCGGCGGCGTAGAGGTTTGTCTGGCCGCCGATCAGGTGCATGTGTCGGCCGAAACCTATATGGGACTCGTGGAGGTCGGCGTCGGCGTGATTCCCGGGGGAGGCGGCTGCAAGGAAATGGCGCTTCGCATGAGCCGGAAAATCGCCGACCCGCAGATCGATCTGCAGCCGTTCATGAACCAAATTTTTGAAACGATCGGCATGGCAAAAGTATCCTCCAGCGGACACGACGCGTTCCGTCTCGGATATTTGCGGGAAACCGATAAAGTGGCCATCAATCGCGATCATTTGATCCATGAGGCCAAACAGGCGGTGCTGCGCATGGATAAT
The DNA here is from genome assembly GCF_035282765.1 of Ferviditalea candida. Classification (GTDB taxonomy): domain Bacteria; phylum Bacillota; class Bacilli; order Paenibacillales; family KCTC-25726; genus Ferviditalea; species Ferviditalea candida. The sequence goes on from NZ_JAYJLD010000009.1 coordinate 49,104, forward strand.
GAAGGATATGTGCCTCCGGTGAATGAGAAATTCCGCGTCGTCGGCGAAGACGGCAAGGCCGTCATGCAGCTGGGCGCCTATTCGTTGAGACAAAGCAAATTCATCAGCGATTACGACCTGCATGTCGCCAACAAGCTGGCACACGTGCTGGCCGGAGGAGACGTTCCCGCCGGAACGCTGGTGACTGAACAATACATGCTTGATTTGGAAAAGGAGGCTTTTCTCAGTCTTTGCGGGGAACCGAAGACTCAGCAGCGCATGCAGCACATGCTGACCAAAGGCAAGCCGCTGCGCAATTAGTCCAAAAAGAAAGGGATGAGGTGGGTCTATGAATGAAGCGGTGATTGTATCGATTGCACGGACGCCTGTCGGGAAAGCCAAAAAAGGCAGCTTTGCCAAAACGCGGGCCGAGGATCTCGGGAAAGTTGTTCTCCAGGCGGTAATGGAGCGCGCGCCCGGTTTGCGGAAGGAAGATGTCGAGGATGTCATTATCGGCTGCGCCATGCCGGAAGGGGAACAGGGCCTGAATTTCGCGAGGATTATGTCGCTGTATGCCGGCTTTCCGACAAGCGTGCCTGCCTTGACGATCAATCGGTTTTGCTCCTCAGGCCTGCAATCCATCGCTTTCGCGGCCGAACGGATCATGGCGGGGCATGCCGATGTGATCATTGCCGGAGGTGTGGAGAGCATGAGCCATGTGCCGATGGTCGGCTTTAAGCTGCAGCCGCACCCGAGGATTGTGGAGGAAATGCCGCAGGTATACATCAGCATGGGCCATACGGCGGAGAATGTGGCGGCTCGGTTCGGCGTCAGCCGCGAAGATCAGGACCGGTTTGCGGCTGCGAGCCATCAAAAAGCGGCCAAAGCGATCGCAGAGGGCAAATTCAAGGAAGAAATCGTTCCCGTAACGACAACCCTCAAAGGGGTGGATGATAGCGGGAAACGTTGGGAAAAAACGGTGATTGTTGAAATGGATGAAGGCTGCCGTCCTGATACCACGGCGGAAACGCTGGCCAAACTCCGGCCGGCCTTTGCCGCGGGCGGTTCGGTCACAGCGGGCAACTCCTCGCAGATGAGCGACGGGGCCGCGGCTGCGGTCGTCATGAGCAGACGGAAGGCCGAGGAGCTGGGATTGAAGCCGTTGGCGACCTTCCGTTCCTTCGCGCTGGCGGGCGTGGATCCGGAAATCATGGGCGTCGGTCCGGTCGAGGCGATTCCGAAGGCGCTGAGGATGGCCGGCCTTTCGCTTACGGACATTGATTTGTTTGAAATCAATGAAGCTTTTGCCGTACAGGTCGTGCAGATCATCCGTCAATTGGAGCTCGACGAGGAGAAGGTCAATGTGAACGGCGGCGCGATAGCCTTGGGCCATCCGCTCGGATGCACGGGCACGAAGCTTACGGCCAGCCTCATTCACGAGCTGAGAAGGCGCGGGGGCGGCTATGGCGTCGTCAGCATGTGCATCGGCGGCGGCATGGGAGCGGCCGGGGTATTTGAAGTGCATGGGGATTGGCGCAGCGGGGAGAATTTCATTCCGGCGGTTGAATTTTAATTTCAAGGAAGAGGAGAGGGATTGAAGATGACGGAGAAAGTGTCTGAGAAAGTGATTGGCGGCAGCTTTGTGATTGGGGATGCGGACAGCACTTCCATCTTGACGCCTGAGGATTTCACCGATGAACAGCGCATGATCGCCGAAACCACCCAGGATTTCGTGGAGGGCGAAATTGTCCCGCGGGATGAGGAAATCGAAAAGCTCAACTACGGACTGACCGTCGAGCTGCTTCGCAAAGCGGCGGATATCGGATTGCTCGGCGCCGATGTGCCTGAAGCGTACGGAGGACTCGGACTCGACAAAGTCAGCACGACGCTGATCGGCGAGAAGCTGGCGAAGGCGTCCTCGTTCGGGCTGTCGCTCGGCGCGCACGTCGGGATCGGCACGCTGCCGATTGTTTTCTTCGGTACACCGGAACAGAAGAAGAAATATCTGCCCTCTCTGGCCGACGGCAGCAAAATCGCCGCATACTGCTTGACTGAACCGACCTCGGGCTCCGATGCGCAGGGCGCGAAGACGACGGCGGTTCTTTCCGAGGACGGCCGATACTATACCTTGAACGGAACGAAGCAGTTCATTACCAACGCCGGATTCGCCGATATTTTCATCGTATACTGCAAGGTGGACGGAAAGCATTTCAGCGCATTCATCGTGGAAAGAACAATGGACGGGGTCAGCATCGGTCCGGAGGAAAAGAAAATGGGCATCAAAGGCTCCTCCACCTGCCCGTTGATTCTTGAGGATGTAAAGGTGCCCGCGGGAAATCTGCTGTACGAAATCGGCAAGGGCCATCACATCGCCTTCAACATTCTGAATATCGGCCGTTTCAAGCTGGCTGCCGGCTGTCTCGGAGCCTCCAAGGAGGCGATCGAGATCAGCGCCAAATATGCGAATGTCAGAACCCAGTTCGGGCGGCAGATCTCCTCATTTCCGCTGATCGGCAAGAAGCTGGCGGAAATGAATACGCGGACCTTTTTGCTGGAAAGCATGCTGTACCGGACAACCGGACTGATTGACGACAGCCTCAAGGATATCGACTTGGATCAGGCGGATTCCGGAGCCGAATCGACAAGAAGAATTGCCGAATATGCGTTGGAATGCTCGATCAACAAGGTGTTCGGTTCCGAAACTCTCGACTTTGTCGCCGATCACGGCGTGCAGATTCATGGCGGCTACGGTTTTATTCAGGAATACAGGATTGAGCGCATCTACCGCGATTCCCGCATCAACCGGATTTTTGAAGGCACGAATGAAATCAATCGTCTGCTGATTCCCGGCACGCTGATCAAAAAAGCGCTGAAGGGAGATCTGCCGTTGATGCAAAGAGCAATGGGGCTTCAGCAGGAATTGATGCAGCTGACTCCGTCAATGCCGTTCGAAGGTCTGCTGGAGCAGGAATCGCATCTGATCGGCATGGCCAAGAAAATTTTCCTGATGATCGGTGGCCAGGCCGTGCAAAAGTACCAGACGAAGCTGGAGAACGAACAGGAGCTGCTCAGCCTGCTGGCGGACATCATGATCCAAATCTTTGCGATGGAAAGCGCCTATATCCGCACGAAAAAACAGATCGACCGCGCCGGTGCGGACAAGGCGGAGAACTTCATCCGGATGACGCAAATTGCCGTTCATGAGGCGTTCGATGCGGTCGAAGCATTTGCCAAGGAAGCTCTGAGCTATATGGAATCGGGAGATATGCTCCGCACCCAGCTTTCGATCCTGAAAAAGCTGACGCGCAGAACGCCTGTCGATACGGTCGGACTCAAGCGCGAGGTCGCCCGGCTGGTCATCGCCAACGAAAGCTATGTCGTATAACCGCATCCAAATTTAACATGAGGGGATGGTAACGGATGGCGGATACCCGTATTTGGCATCAGCATTATCCCAAGGAAGTGCCCTTCCACTGCGATTATCCCAAGCAAAATTTGGCATGCATTTTGACAAACTCGGCAGAACGTTATCCCGGGCACCCGGCAATTGAATTTTTCGGCAAAAAATGGACATACAAGCAATTGGCTGAGCAAAGCTCCCGATTTGCCAACGCGCTCATTGCTCTCGGCATTCATAAGGGGGACAGGGTGGCCGTGATGCTGCCCAATTGTCCCCAGGCCGTTATTTCCTATTACGGCATATTGATGGCCGGAGCGGTCGTGGTCGAGACCAATCCGCTGTATACCGAACGCGAGCTCGAGCATCATTTTGCGGATTCCGGAGCAGTGGCGGTCATTACGCTGGACGTTTTGCTGCAAAAGGTCAGGGCTGTCAAGCCCAAAACCCATGTGAGGCATATCCTCGTCACATCGATCGTCGATTTCCTGCCCTTTCCCAAAAACATCGTGTACCGGTTTAAACAAAAAAAAGACGGCAGCCTCCCGAATATTACTTACAATCAGAAGATTCTCAGCGTCTCCGCTTTGCTGAAATCGGCGGAGGCGCGGCCGGTCATAGCGGATGTCGACGCGGACAACGACATTGCCATCCTGCAGTATACCGGCGGTACGACCGGGCGTTCCAAAGGGGTGATGCTTACCCATGCCAACATCACTGTCAATACGATCCAAGCCTCTGTCTGGTCATACACCCTGGAACAAGGGAAGGAGCGTTTTTTGGGAGCGCTGCCGCTCTTCCATGTTTTCGGTATGACCGTCCTGCTGAATATGTGTTTTTATATGGGCGGCATGCTCATTTTGATGCCCCGTTACGACGTGAACCAGCTTTTGAAGCTGATCGGGAAATGGCAGCCGACGTTCTTTCCCGGGGCTCCGACGATGTTCATCGGCATCCTTAATCATCCGGAGCTTGGCAGATATGATCTTCGCTCCGTCAAATACTGCATCAGCGGATCGGCGCCGCTTCCCGCCGAGGTTCAGGAACGGTTCGAAAAATTGACCGGCGGACAAATTATCGAAGGCTACGGCTTGACAGAGGCTTCTCCGATTACACACTGCAACGTGGCCTGGGGAAAAAGAAAGATCGGCTCCATCGGCATCCCGTTTCCCGATACGGAAGCGAAAATCGTCGATCTGCAAACCGGAGAAGAATTGTCTGTCGGCGCCGTCGGCGAACTGGCCGTCAAGGGACCCCAGGTCATGAAGGGATATTGGAACAACGAGGAGGAGACGGGCAAAGCCTTGAAGGACGGATGGTTGCTGACCGGCGACATGGCGATGATGGATGAGGACGGCTTTTTCTTCATTATGGACCGGAAGAAGGATATGATCATTGCCGGGGGATTCAACATCTATCCCAGGGAAGTGGAAGAGGTGCTGTATGAGCACCCAGGAGTCATGGATGCCTCCGTAATCGGAATTCCCGATTCGTACAGGGGAGAAACGGTCAAGGCGTTTGTGGTCGCCAAGCCGGGAATCACGCTTTTCAGTGAGGAATTGGACGAATGGTGCAGGGAAAGACTTGCGGCGTACAAGGTTCCCCGCTATTATGAATTCAGGCATGAGCTACCGAAAACCATGGTCGGCAAGGTGTTGAGGAGAAAGCTCCTCGAAGAGGAAATGGATAAAATATATAAAGCGTGAGCGTTGTTTTCACGCAACATTCGGATGGAGGAAATACTGATGAAGGAAGTTCTGGATTTGGAGAAGTACAAGAAATCGATGGAGGAAGCCGCCAAAGACACCTTTTGGGATCATCTCGGGCTTGAGCTGGTCAAAGCGGATGGGCAGAAAGTGGTCATCGCTTTGGATGTCAAGAAGCACCATCTGAATCCGATCGGCATCCTGCATGGGGGGGTCAGCGCAACGATGCTGGATACCGTGATGGGCATCACGGTGTCGATGGCCAGACATGGCGAGAAGGTGGTGACGACGACGCTGAATGTGCATTATTTGTCGCCGTTTAAAGAAGGCAAGGTGTACGCCGAAGGGGAGATTGTGCACCAGAGCCGCAAAACGCTGACCGCCGAGAGCAGGCTTACGGATGAAAACGGAAACTTGTGCGTTTTTGCGACAGGATCATTCAGGATCATCTGAGTGAATCCGTGTTGAGCGACGAAAGCATGGGAATTAGGCCCATGTTTTTCTGTCATATTTTCTTCTTTCAAAATCTGGAAATCGGCGGTATACTTGATAGTAACAGAGCGTGTTCAAAAAGTTGGGTCGCTGCGCAAAAGGGGTGTGCCCCCGGGCGCTCTTGAAATCGTAAAACAGGAATTCGGTGTTTTACGATTTCAAGAACGAACGCTTCCGCTCCTCCGACACACCCCTTTTTCTTCGTCAGATTTTTTGAACACGCTCTAAAAAAAGCTCATCAGCTTAGCGGGAAGGAGAGCCAGATGGAGAAAATCGGTCTTGTGCTGGAAGGCGGGGGCATGAAAGGGGTTTTTACCGGGGGAGTGCTTGACCTGTTTATCGAGAAAAACTTATTTTTCCCTTATGTCATCGGCGTATCCGCCGGCGCCTGCAATGCGCTCTCCTATATGTCCAAGCAGTACGGCAGAAACAAACGGGTTACGATTGATTACATATCGGATCCGAGATACTTGAGCTATCGGAATTTGCTCAGAAGCAAGAGCATTTTCGGCATGGATTTTATATTTGACGAGATTCCGAACCGCCTGGATCCGTTCGATTACGAGTCCTTTCAGCAATCGGAGCAAACGCTGGTCGTCGGCACGACCGATTGTTTCACCGGAGAGCCCGTATATTTTTCCAACAAGGACGGCTATGACATGGTTCAGGTCACCCGTGCCTCGAGCAGCCTGCCCTTTGTTGCCCTTCCGGTGGAATTGGAAGGCTATACGCTGATGGATGGGGGAATGGCCGATCCTCTGCCGATCCGCAAATCCATCGAGGACGGCAATCGGAAGCATGTCGTGGTGATGACCAAGCATAAGGATTATGTAAAGCGTCCTTTTCAATGGAAATGGGCGGCGGAAAAAATGTATCCGCAGTTTCCCGGGCTGGTCGAAACGATGATTTATCGGCATGAGAATTATAATGAGACGCTGCGGTTTATCCGGGAGCTGGAGGAAGCGGGCAAAGTGTTCGTAATTCAGCCCGAAACGGATATGAAGGTCAGCCGGATTGAAAAGAAACGTGGCAAATTGACGGAGTTGTATGAGCAGGGATACCGAAGTGCCGAAACCTTGTACGAGGATTTGCTTCGCTGGATGGAAACCGGATAGGGACGATACGAGATAAATTGATCCGGCGGATTCGCCGGATCGGAGAGCTGTGAATGCATTATCTTCGGGGATTATCCTGCTTCCGTTTATTTGGAACGTTTAGCCTCTCCAGCCCCGATCATACTGCTTCGGTCCCTGCAGGTCGAAGCCAAGCTCCAACGCGGCTCTTCTCGGCCAATAAGGATCCCGCAGCAGTTCTCTCGCCAGAAAGATCAAATCGGCACGCTCATTTTTGAGGATCTCTTCGGCATGAACGCTCTCGGTAATCAGTCCGACCGCTGCAGTGGCGATTTGAGCGCCGTGCTTGATTTTTTCCGAAAGCGGCACTTGATATCCTGGGTATGCATCGATTTCGGCCGCAACGAGGCCGCCGGAACTGCAGTCGATCAGATGAATGCCCTGCTGTTTCATTTTCGTTGCAAAATACACGTAATCCTCGAGTTGGTTCCCGTCCGGGTGATATTCGTTGGCGGAAATGCGGACAAATAGCGCGCCATCCCAGATCGCTCGGACCGCGTCGATAATTTCGCCGAGAAAACGGTAACGGTTATCCGCATGTCCGCCGTATTCGTCCGTGCGATGATTGGACAGCGGGGAAAGAAATTGGTTGATCAAATACCCATGCGCCGCATGAATTTCAATCACATCGAACCCCACCCGCTTGACTCTTCGGGCAGCCGCGCCGAAAGCCTCTATCGTCTCCTTGATTTGGTTTTTCGACATCTCCTGAGGAATTTGCATATTCTCATAGGGTATGGCGGAAGGAGCAATGATCGGACTGTTCAAGGTTGATTTGCGGCCGGCATGGGCAAGCTGAATCCCGATTTTGGCATCATAGCTGTGAATTTGTTCGACCAATCGGTTCATTCCTTCGATATGCCCGTCGCTCCATATCCCAAGATCCCTGGAGGAAATCCTTCCCTGCGGAGTCACGGCGGATGCCTCCAGCATGATCAGCCCGGCTTGACCAGCAGCTCTGCTGGTGTAATGTGTATAGTGGAAATCAGTTAATATGCCGTCTTCATTCATGCAGGAATACATGCACATCGGCGCCATGACAATCCGGTTTTTCAGGTTAAGCCGATGCAGGGTAAACGGGGTGAACAGTTTTGCCATATGACTCTCCTTTTTCTTCCGTTTTTTCTTCCATTATAACCAATTGCCGATTGCGCGCACAATATTTTCCTTAGACGTCCCATGCCATTTTCATGGCGCCAGCAGGTGTGAATTCTCAACTGCCAGTCCGGATGCTATAATGAAATTAATTTGGAAAGTCTATGATTATTTTTCTCGTCATTGAACCTATCAAGATGCAAAGGAGATGAACATGAAGCCGAAAGTATTTATTGCCCGCCCGATACCGGCGGAAGCGGAAGCTTATATTGCGCGGCACTGCGAAGTAAAAAAATGGGAGGGTCCCGGAGCGATTCCCCGGGATCGGCTGCTCGAGGCTGTTGCCGACGTTGAAGGTCTGTTGACGTCGGGACACCGGATCGACGCGGAATTGCTGGACAGCGCCCCGAAACTGCGGGTGGTCTGCAACGCGATCGTCGGCTATAACAATTTCGATTTGGAAGCGATGCGGAAGCGGAGGATTTTGGGTACCCATACGCCGACCGTGCTGGACGATACGGTTGCCGATCTCGTGATGGGTCTGATGCTGGCGGCGGCGCGGAGAATAACGGAGCTGGACGCTTATGTCAAAGCCGGCAATTGGAAAAAGGGAGACGTTGAGGTGCTGTACGGCATCGATGTCCATCACAAAACGCTGGGCATCATCGGAATGGGCCGGATCGGCGAAGCCATCGCCAAACGGGCATACAACGGCTTCGGTATGAAGGTTCTGTACCATAACCGCTCGCGCAAGCCAGAAGCGGAGAAGCAATATGCGGCAGAGTATGCTGCGATGGAGGAGCTGCTGCGGCAGTCCGATTTCGTCGTCCTGATGACGCCGCTGACTCCGGAAACTGATGGATTGATGGGTGAGAACGAGTTTCGGATGATGAAAAGCTCGGCGATCTTCATCAATGCTTCCCGCGGCAAAACGGTGAATGAACAGGCTTTGATCAAGGCGCTCAAAGAAGGATGGATACATGCCGCCGGTTTGGACGTGTTCGAACAAGAACCGGTTGACCTAAACAATCCGCTGCTTAGAATGTCTAACGTAGTGACGCTGCCGCACATCGGTTCGGCCACAGCCCAAACCCGCTTCGACATGGTCATGCTGGCCGCGCAAAATCTGGTCCAAACCTTGCAGGGACAGGAGCCGCCCAATGTGGTCCCTGAATTGCGAGATTTGTTATAGTGTGATTGCGGAAGGCACATAATAGGTTAATTAAGTTATTTCTAGTTATAATTTCCCAAAGCGGGTGAGACGGTGAAAATCGGTGTGATCTCGGATACCCATATGCCTTCAAGGGCGAAGAAGCTTCCGCAGCGGCTCGTTGACGGTCTGCAGGGAGTGGACATGATTCTGCACGCCGGCGACTGGATTTCTCCGGAGTTGGCTGACTTGCTGGCCGAAATCGCTCCGGTGGACGGGGTGGCCGGGAATAATGACGGCAGTGAGATCCGCGCCAGGTTCGGCAGGCAGAAGGTGCTGACATTGGAGGGCGTCAGGATCGGCCTCATTCACGGTGACGGGCACCATAAGTCCACCCAAGAAACGGCGCTTGGGGCCTTTCGGACACTTCAGGTCGACATGGTCATCTTCGGCCATTCGCACATTCCCTACAAAAGGATGCATCATGACATTCTGCTGTTCAATCCGGGTTCACCGACCGACAAGCGCTTTGAAAAGCAGTATTCCTACGGAATTGTTTCAATCGGTGATACGATCGCTGCGGAGCATTACTATTATGATGATAAATCGTAACCGCGACGAGCTGTTTCATTCGCTTCTCCCTTGTGCGCCGCCAAAGGCGTGTCCATCGGAATCGAATTTCAACAAAAGCTGGGTGTTGGCTTCTTCGGCGGCGAAGGCTTTATCATGCAAAAAATCGAAGGGGACGGAATGGCCTTTCTGCATACCGGCGGGACCGTCATGGAGCGTGTGCTGCGTCCCGGCGAAATGGTGAAGGTCGATACCGGCTGTCTGGTGGGCTTCTCCCCGTCGGTCGAGTATGACATCACTTTTGTCCGGGGCATCAAAACGGCGTTCTTCGGCGGTGAAGGCTTGTTCTTTGCGACGCTGAGAGGGCCCGGGAGGGTATGGATACAATCACTTGCGTTCAGCAGGATGGCCGACCGGATTATTTCCGCTTCGCGCTATGGAGGAAGAAAGGAAGAAGGCAGCGTGCTCGGAGGCTTGGGCAATCTGTGTGACGGGGACAATTGTCTGGCCAATTGTCGGAGTTAATAAAAATAGTGACCTTGGGGAGGCGGATTCGGTTGATCGGATTTATCGGCCTGGGCATCATGGGGAGCCGGATGGCCAGAAATTTGCAGAAGAACGGGCAATCGCTCGTTGTCTATAATCGTACAAAGGAAAAGGCAGGCGAACTGCTGGAGCATGGTGCGGTATGGGCGGGTTCACCTGCGGAGGTGAGCAGACAAGCGGATATCGTGTTTACGATGCTTGCCGAGCCTGAAGCGGTCAAGCAAGCGGCGCTTGGCGAACAAGGATTTTTGAAGGAGATGGGCAATCACGGAATATGGATAGACTGCAGTACGGTCAATCCTTCATTCAGCAGAGAGATGGCGGCTGAAGCCGGACAGCGCGGGGTTCGATTTCTCGACGCGCCGGTAGCGGGCACGAAAATCCCGGCGGAAAAGGGAGAATTGATGTTTTTTGTCGGCGGAAATCAGGATGATCTTGAGCAGGTCATGCCTCTTTTGGAAATGATGGGCAAGGTGATCCGGCATGTCGGGGAGAATGGCGCCGGCACGTCCTTGAAAATGGTTGTCAATTTGATGCTGGGCCAGGCAATGGCGGCATTCTCCGAAGCCGTTGCGCTGGGCGAGCGGATGGGCTTAAGCCGGGATGTGCTGTTCTCAACGCTGATCGGCGGACCGGTTGCCGCACCGTTTCTTGCAAGCAAAAAAGACAAGATCGACCAAGGACGCTTCGATACGGAATTTCCGTTGCAGTGGATGAATAAGGATCTTCATCTGGTGACCGAGACGGCGTATGAATTGGGCTTGTCCCTGCCGCTAGCCGGCATGACGGAGGATTTGTATGGAATGGCCAAGCAGCAAGGGCTCGGCCGGGAGGATTTCTCGGCGATATACCGTCTGTATCAAAAGGATTAATTTTTCATCGATCCAGTTAATCCGCCTGGGGCAAAGCGAATGACGCAACGGCTTCGTACATCGGATTTCGGTCGAGATGGCTTTGATAGAGGACGATTTCCGGCACATGCCATTGGAGGGCCTGACCGTCTTTATTTTTCAAACGGATTGTCTGCAGAATGTCGGGAGACAGCGGTTCATTCCCGGAATACTTGCGGGCGATCGTCACATGGGGCCGGTAAGGGCGGTTTTCCCGGGGAAAGCCGAGCTGGCTCAGCGCGTTTTCCGCCCGGCCTTGAAGATCATCCAGCTTGTCCAATTGCCCTCCGAGTTTGGCCCATAGAACCGACGGAGACTGCGCCGGACCAAACGTTCCCAGTCCTCCGATGGACAGTGAAAAGGATGCGGTTTCGGAGGCGATCAGGGACAGATTGCGGCTGATGGCCTCCAAAAGATCGGGAGCGGTAGCGCCCAGAAATTTCAGGGTAATATGGTAGTCCGCTTGATGCACCCATTTACGAAACGGAAGCGTTGTCCTCCATTGCAGTGTTTGTTCATGCAGGATTCGCTTATGCGGGTCGGTCAGCGGCACAGCGACGAATGTTCGCATTTCAGTCATTTCAGATTCTCCTTTTATCTATGAGAAGCTCCCCATTTACAAAATTTTATTGGAAACCGATGGAAAAATCAAGTTGGGCAACTCTCTTGAGTATTGAAAAACAGCCCCAAAACAGCCCTTTTTCTTGTTGGGAAAAGGGGCTGTTTTTTGTGCTTGTGAATCGTCCGCAAACGGGGCGGACCCTCTTGCCGGATGCTTGATCAGATTTCATGCTCCTCGATGCGGTCAATCCGATTTTGGGAGTCGACGAAGATCACACGGGGGCGGAGCGATTTCAATTCCTCTTCTGCAAATAGTCCCATGCTTAAAATCACTACCAGATCGCCCGGCTGAAAAAGGTGGGCGGGTGGTCCGTTCAGACAGATTTTGCCGGAGCCCGCCTCGCCGGCAATCGCATAAGTTTTCCAGCGGACTGCATTTCTGAGATTTGTAATCTGGACCATTTCATAGGGATGAATATCCGCTTTTTCCATCAGGATCGAATCGATCGTAATGCTTCCCGTGTAATTCAGGTCGGCTTCCGTCACGGTTGCCCGGTGAATTTTGGCCTTGCACATCATGCGCTGCATGAGATTTCTGTCCTTTCTTCGGGGGATGCTTACACAGACTTGTTATATAAACAATTTATAGAGGATTGGATGCACATGTTCCGAACTTTCGCTCGGATTTTTTTCGGGAAAATCATTACTTCAGCCAACGGGAGGTTTGTTTTTGAGCTGTGACCGGGGATATATGCCGTGCCCCCTGTCAGGGGCGAATGTATATATTGAAGGGAACGTTTAACTCAGGCAAGACATAACCGTATACGGAGGACGAGATGATGGGTGATTGCTGGTTAAAGTGTAACCTTTGTGCAAAAACAGCACCGCTTGATACGATGAAAGGCAAATGTGAGTGCGGCGGAACACTGCTGGTTGAATATGATCTTGAAAAAGTAAAAACGACGTTCACACCTGAAAATTTACAGCATCGCCTCCATAATATGTGGAGATATCATGATCTGCTGCCCGTAAGGAATGAAGCATCGAGAATTTCTTTGGGCGAAGGCTGTACGCCGCTCCTGCGCATGAATGCGGCTGAAGCGCATTTACCCTTGAAGGAGCTATGGATCAAACGGGAGGATCAGAATCCGACGGGGAGCTTTAAAGCCAGAGGAATGTCAATGGCCGTGTCCTTGCTGCATGAACGGGGGATCTCCAAGGCTGCGGTCAATTCCAACGGCAATGCCGCTTCCGCATTGGCCGCCTATGCCGCGCGCGCGGGAATCGAGGCCTATGTATTCGTTCCCATGGACTGTCCTCCGCTGATCGTGGAAGAGTGCATGCAGTATGGCGCACATACATGTCTGGTGGACGGACTGATTCATGATGCCGGACGAATTGTTGAAGAGGGCAAGGCTGAACAGCATTGGTTCAATGTCGGCACATTGAAGGAACCGGGACGGGTGGAAGGGAAAAAAACGATGGGCTTGGAACTTGCTGAACAATTCGGATGGAGACTGCCGGATGTCATCGTATATCCTACAGGAGGAGGTTCCGGGGTAATCGGCATTTGGAAGGCTTTCCGGGAATTGCGGGAAATGGGCCTTATCCAAGGCGAGGTACCCAGATTCGTGAGTGTCCAGGAGGAAGGCTGCAAACCGATTGTCGACCATTTCGAGGAACTGGCTGCCGTTCGTCACGGACGGGTGCATTCCCCAGCGGAAAGCGAGGTCACTTCCAAGCCCACTGGCATGCGTGTACCCAGCCCTCCGGATCCCCAATTGCTGGTTTCGATCCTCAGAGAGATGAACGGAACCGCGGTTGCGGTCACGTCGGAGGAAATTGAGGATGCGGCAAAACGTTTGGGTGCATGGGGGATTTCCGCTGCTCCGGAAGGCGCAGCCACATGGGCGGGGTTGATCCGATTGTGCGATGAGGGCTCGATTCATTCCGAGGACCGCGTGGTTTTGTTCAATACGGCCCATGCGTTGAAATATTTGCAGGTTTCCACCCCGAATCCAATGCATATTGTGAAAGATTATCCTGAATGGCGTACATTGATACGGTAGGGAGATGCGGATATGGCAAAATGGCCGCTTCATCGTTTTTTTTACAAGCAACCGGAGTTTCGCGAATATCTTCCCCCGACTGCGTTGTTTAATCGGGAAACGCTTCGCGCCTTTCTTTCCCAATATCCGGAGGTTTATATCAAAGCCAATCTCGAGCATGCGGGCAGAGGGATCATCAAGGTATGGAAGCACGGTGAAGGCTATGAATTCGTGAAAATCCGAGGACGGAAAACCTGCGCGGATTCGATCGATCAGTTGTACGCCAAGCTTCGGGCGGTGATCAAGCCCGGGGTACGGCATGTCATTCAGAAAGGGATCGATTTGGCCGAAGTTGACGGCCGCCGGTACGATATCCGGGTAATGATGATGCGCAACGGGAAAGGAAAATGGGAGTACACCGGAATGGTAGCTAAAGTCGCCGGTCCGGGAAGCGTTATCACCAACGTCGGACGCGGGCGCGGATATGCGGTCGAAATCGAACGCGCGCTGAGAAATTCCGCATTTGACAAAGCAGCCGACATCGAAAAACTCAAACGGGAGCTGGTCGACTTAAGTTATCGGATCAGCAGCCGCTGCGACCAATTTCGCTATACTCCCGAGCTTGGCATCGACTATGGAATCGACCGGAACGGCAGGATTTGGATTATCGAGATCAATTTCGACTATCCGTCGCATGCCCTGTTCAACAAGCTGAAGGATAAAACGATGTACCAGAAAATAAGAGCGACCGCATCGGCCTATCGTTCATGGAAAAAACAGCGCGGAAGAAAAAATAGTCATTAAAAAATCTATGCCTGAAGCGTGATTTGGTTTGAATTTACCTGCCGGAATCCGATACAATAATGTATGGGAAGTAAGGGGTTTCATGCCAATTCAATCGACGAAGGAAGATTTTTCAATGAAGATAACGTATTACGGACATTCCTGCCTGCTTGTGGAAAACGGGGAGCACCGGGTGATCATCGATCCTTTTCTCACGGCAAACCCAAACTCGGGGGGTACAACTCCTGATGAAATCAAGGTGAATGCCGTGATCTTGACACACGGGCACGGCGATCATTTCGGGGATACGCTGCAAATTGCCCAAATGAACGATTGCCCGGTGATCGCTACGTTTGAACTGGCCCAGTATTGTCAATCCAAAGGCGCGAAAACACACGAGATGAATCTCGGCGGGAAACATGATTTCGGGGGATTTTCGGTTAAATTGACTCAGGCTTTCCACAGTTCCTCCGTATTTGACGGCAAACAATTCATCTATGCGGGAATGCCCGCCGGCGTGCTGCTGAGCATGGGCGGTAAAACCCTGTACCATGCGGGCGATACCGCTTTGTTCGGCGACATGAAGCTGATCGGTGAAAGGAATCGCATCGACATAGCGGCCCTTCCGGTCGGAGACAACTACACGATGGGACCGGAAGACGCGGTGACGGCGGCCCAATGGCTGAACGTCAAGCAGGTCATTCCGATCCACTACAATACGTTCCCGGTGATTGAGCAGGATAACAAACGTTTGAAATCGCTGTTTGGAGATGCCGATATCCGATGCCACACTCTTCAAAGCAGAGAATCATTGGAAATTTGACAAAGCTGACGCGAGGTTAAGCTGCCGTAAAGGAACCTTCGTGTCAAATTGCAAGAACAGCCGGCGTACCGGGTACGCCGGCTTTTTGCGCCCCCATAAGGATTCAACCGGAACTTTCCGCTCCAAAGGATTTGCGAAATCAACAATTTTCCTAGAACCGCGTTTCTACTATTTTCGATAATTCCCTTCTAATGGAACCAAAAAAACATATAATAAACGTATATTTATAGAAAAGCACCCGGGAGGCCCGAAATGAGGAAAATTTCATTATTTCTGCTGCTTGCATTCCTTTCATTGGCGCTTGTTCCATTCATGATCACATCTGTTTTTGCGGAGCGTCCGATCTTTGTCAAAATCGATGGCCAGCTCGAGAATTTCAGCAAGGATCCGATTTTGGAGAACGGAACGACATTGATTCCGTTTCGCGGCATCTTTGGAAGACTGGGCTATTCGGTAGAGTGGGATACTAACGGAGGAATCGTGACAGGAACGAAGGGCAATCATACGATCCGGCTGCAAGCGGGTTCGAAGGTCGGGGCAATAGACGGTTTGCCGAGATTCTTGACGGCGCCGCCGAAAATCGTGGATGGAACGACGTATGTCCCGCTCAGATTTGTCAGTGAAGCGGCAGGCTGGAAGGTGCAGTGGCTAAGTGCTGAAAGAACTGTAATGATAGATTCTCCGGTGACGAGCCAAAGCGGTTCGGGTGCGGGTCAGGCGGATTCGAAAGCGCAGGCGCAGACGCAGCTAAAAGAAGCTCCGGCTTTTGAATTCCAGGGAATTTCTTTGGGAGACGAGGAACGTGACGTTCTGCAAAAACTGGGCAAGCCGGCAAGAAAGGATTTGAGCGAATACGGTTTTCAATGGTACATCTATAACAGCGATTATGCCAAATATATTCAGGTTGGAATGAAAGACGGACGGGTCGTGGCCGTCTACACGAATTCCCTCGCATGGACTTCGCGGGACGGGATTCACATCGGCAGCCCGAGAAGCGATATCGTTAAAGTATTCGGGAATTCCCTGGATTCGATTGTTTATGCCGGAGCCGGCGGTAAAGTCGAGCTGATGTTTTCAGACACGAATGAAATCGGCCGGAATTTGATCGATAACCGCTATTACGGCTTCTTTTTCTATGATATCGAAAAAAATCAAACGCTCACCTCCATCATGCTGATCGACAAGGATGTCGAGAGCATGTTCAATCCGTTAAATCCGCCGGCGGGCAGTGAACTGACTGCAAGCTATGAAAAAGAAATTTTCGATTTGAGCAACGCGATTCGTACGCGAATGGGGAAACCGGCTTTTCGATGGGATGACCAAGCGGCAACAGCAGCGCGAAAGCACAGCCGCGATATGGCGGTCAATCATTATTTTGAACACAACGACCTGCAGGGTAACGATCCGTTTGTGCGAATGGAGAAGGAAGGTCTTGCATTTTCGATGGCTGCGGAGAATATCGCGGCGGGACAAAGAAACGCAATATTTGCTCATGAAGCTTGGATGAACTCCTCCGGACACCGAAAAAATATTCTCAGCGCCAATGAACGCTTGGGCGTCGGGACGGCTTACGATGATAAGCACAGAATGTTCTATACGCAGGATTTTTACACGCCATAGAATGCATTGGCAACGCATTAAAAAGACAATTCTGGACAATTTACTTCTTAGAAGGGAATTTGCATTATAGCTGAAGCCAAAGGAGGAATCAGATTGTCCAGAAGAAGACGCAAAACGCCCTTGGTTCCGCAAGCCAGAGCCAGTTTGGATCAACTGAAGGCGGAAGTGATGCTCGAACAGGGATATACCGTTAACGAGCAAAATCCGAATTCGGTCAAATATCAGGTAGCCGACAGAAACGGAATTCCGCTGAGCAGCGGGTATAACGGGAAGCTGACGACGGAGCAGGCGGGCATCATCGGAGGGAACATCGGCGGGCCGATGGTCAGGGAAATGATTAAAAGAGCACAGGAAAGTCTTGTGGCGAAAAAGCGTTGAGCGGTATAATGGAAACAATAATACCTTTTACGGAAAATGAAGGGTGTTCAGTTTTCCAAAGGAGCCATGTAATCCGTTGAATAATAAAGTGTTTGTGTATGGTACCCTGCGCGCAGGGGAAAGCAATTTCCGTTTGATCAAGGAACACGTGCTGCGCGTGACTCCTGCTTATATTTACGGAAAAATGTACGATGTGGGAGATTATCCCGCTGCCGTAATTGATCCGGGCTCTCCGAATGTGATTTACGGCGAGATTATCGAGCTGGACAATCCGGCAATCGCTTTCAAGAAAATGGATATGCTGGAGGAATATTATCGCCCTTTTGATCCCAGAAATGATTATGAAAGAGTTGAGACCGAGGTTTTTTTGCCGGGCGGAGGCCAAGAACGATGCTATATATATGTGTACACAGAAGAGCGGGTAAAGCTTCTTCGGCATGAACTGAAAAGTGTGAACGGAAGCAGTTGGAATAGAAAGAAAGAATAAAACAACGAACTATTGTTATGATGATCATCGGAGCCCTTTTTTAGGAATGGGGCTCCGATTTTTTGATCGTGCACCCAATTGCCTTCATTGATTATTTTCCAGCTGCAGCAGGCGGATTCGGTAACAGTTGATCGCGGTTTCTCCAAGATCGTCGATCAAGGAATAGTTTGCCCAAGCCCCGACGATGGCTCCGATACCGGGAACCATTTGCAGCATTTTGCGAAAATCGATGGAGTCCCTGTATTCCTGCTGAAATGTCCGCCAATCGACCTGCGGCTCGGCATTGCTCTGTTCGGCAAATTGATTTTGATAGGTGTTCCAGTCTGAAAGGACCGCGAAAATTTTCTTGCGTTGCTCGAACCCGGAAAATGCCAATTGAAACACATGCAGCAGATACAATCGCTCTCTGAGATCGGCCGTATCGTATCCATAAATATGAGCCAATTCGAACAGCATTTTCATTTTGATCGCCAATAATGCGGGAAAATCCACCAAACCAAGCAATACACCGCCTGCTCCGGTTCCCGCCCCCTCGGCAGAGGCGATTTTTTGATATCGGGATATGACCCCTTTAGCCTTTGCATCCCTGGCTGCAAGCGGGGTTTCAAGCAGCACCGGACCGTTGGGAACAAATTTGGCGGTAAACAACACGGTATTCACGATCCCTTTGATCGTTGAGGTTACAGTCTGATGAACTTTGTCAGGGATTTTTGCATTCAGCCAACCGCTGAATTTTCTTGACGAATTTTCCAGCAAACCGGGACGTTTGAAAATTTTTTGCTTCCATTGGCTGATTTCCCATTCGATTTGGTGTCGATAACGTTCAGATTCAACCACGCGTTTAGCTCCTTTGCAAGCAAGTTCTGCAGCCGTATAATGATTGAAGATCATCAAAAAATCAGAAAAGAGGAAAAGTGCTTGAACAAATTGCTGCCGATTGTTCTTCTGATCACTTCGACCTTCCTGATGGGTTCTTCATTTGTCGTCGGAAAGTGGGGTCTCCAGTATTTTTCTCCTTTGATTTTAACGGCCTACCGCTTTTTGATCGGCGGCGGCTTGTTGTTGGTTGTCGTGCTGATGAAACATAAGCTCCCCCCGTTTTCCTTGCTGTGGAAGGCTGCGCTAATCGGCGCTTTGCAAACCGCCGGCGTGATGGCCTGTATTTTTACGGCATTAAAATATATCAGTGCGGGAGAAAGCTCGATTCTGACCTTTACCAATCCGTTAATGGTATTGGTCCTGTCAAGCCTGCTGCTGAAACAGTCCTATCACTGGAGACAGTGGCTCGGAGTGTTGATCGGCTTCGCAGGTGTGGTGATCGTGTTGAACGGCAACATGGCGATCAATCGGGGGACCTGGATCGGGCTTGCTTCAGCGGTGTTCTGGTCGTTTGCGACCTTGCTGGTCAAGGTCTGGGGTCCGCGATTCAATATGTGGATGCTGTCCGCTCTGCAGATGATCTTCGGGGGAATCATCCTGTTGATTCTTGCCTTCTCGTTCGAGACGATCAAAACCGTTTGGAATCCGGAAAGCCTGTTTGATCTACTCTGGTTAGCGGTTCTGGGATCAACGGTACAATTTACCCTGTGGTTTATGCTGTTATCCAGAATGGACCCCTCTAAAGCTTCATCTTATCTGTTTTTGGCTCCGGTGTTCGGTATCCTGACGGGAGTCATCCTGCTGGGCGAGCCATTGAATGCAACGATTGTGATCGGCGGCATCAGCGTGTTCGCGGGAATTTTCTTGGCCAATTATCGATCTTCCGACTCCTCCTTCATTGTACAAAAGAAAAAACCAGAAAAAAACCCCATCGGTCTGTAAAGGCCGAAGGGGCACGCTCTTTTTGATTATTGAAGATTGATATTGTTCGTATTCGGTTGAATCTGATTCTGATTGATTGAACCGACGTTCAACGGATTCGGATTGAAGACGCCCTGAGTTGCGTTCGCTGCAGCGCCGCCTGCATAAATTCCCGGGGAGCTTGCCTGACCATAGCTGTTGATGAAAGTATTGGTTGTCATTTCCTTCATGGTCGGGACTTGATAATATCCTTTTTGATTCATGAACTGCCAGATTTCGTAGGCTTCCTCGGAACAGTTGACGGCTCCCTGCTGAATGGCGCTGCGCAGATTCGGATCGGCGCATTCCAGTGCGGAGTTCATCTTTTGCACAGCAGAGGATTTGTGAAACAGCAGCATCCCGCTGGCTACGTCGCGGTCATCCATTTGGTTGGCAGTGGTATTCGGCGAATTGGTGGCCGGGTTGTCCAGACCGTATGTAGGAGCAAAATTTTTTACGGTTCGATAAGGTATCGCCTGGCCGGCTCCTTGCTGTTCGACCAGTTGAACAAGGTTGTTGTATTCGTTCGTCATGAACAAGATTTGGCGGTCCAGGATTTGCCTGAGCTGCTGATCCTTCACATACGGGCGGTACAGATGAAACAGATTGATCCCTTCAATGGACGTCGAGAGTACTTCATGCACTTCCATGACTTCATGTGCACCGAAATGTGCTGCCATCAATACATACCTCCTGTGTAATTTGGGAATTTTTTGCCATAAAATATTATTTCCGCAGAGATTGCCCTGTATACCGCTGTCTTTGAAAAAAATTTTTGCATGGCGTCGAACAAGCGGGAATCGTCATAAAAGCCCTCTTGTTTTCATAGAACAATAGAGGACTGCCTTTGACGATTCGGGGTGAAGGAAGGTTTGATCTACCTGTTGATTGGTGCGGGAGGAATGGTCGGCGCGTTGCTTCGCTATTTCTTGGGAATCTATGTGGACACCGGGTGGAGCACGGCGTTTCCGCTGTCCACTCTGACCGCGAATTATATCGGCTGCTTCGTTCTCGGCTGGTTCTCCGCATGGAGTTCTTCGGCCCAAGCCGTACCGGTATGGGCTCGCAAAAGCTTTGCGACAGGGTTGATCGGCTCGTTCACCACCTTTTCCACATTCGGTTTGGAAACGGTGGAGCTGTACCGCCAAGGCATGATATGGACAGGTTCTGTTTATGTGTTTCTCAGTTTTACCGGAGGGCTTCTGATGGTTGGATTCGGCAACCGGGCGGCAGGTCGTCAGGGCGGATAAAGGACGGGGAGCGAAGGGGACAAGAATGCTGTGGAATGCGATTCTGGTTGGCGCTGGCGGTTTTTTGGGGGCCATGGCACGATATTTCGTCAGTGAATGGTATGCGAAAAAAGTGGTGTCGCCAATCCCTTTAGGAACGTTGACGGTCAATCTGCTGGGCTGTTTTTTGCTGGGATTGTTGGCAGGAAGACGGGCGGACACGCAGCTCCTAATGTTCATGGGCGTTGGATTTTTTGGGGCCTTCACCACTTTTTCCACTTTCAAACTGGAGAGCCATCAGATGCTTGCCGGCAAGCGATGGCTTTTGTTTATTGTCTATACCTTGAGCAGTTATCTGATCGGGATTTTTCTGGGCCTAGCCGGATATATGATAGGCCTTTTGCTTTAGTGTCCAGTACCTTGGGCATCGCCCTCAGTCGGCGTTATACCACTCTTCTTCCCATTCGTCCGGCTCGTGCTCGCTGCACCATTGATAATTGGCTCTCTTGATTCTGTCGATGTAATGCTTCAGCATGCGCAATCGGGTTTCTTTCTGGCTCCTCGTCAAGGCTCCGGCCCAGGAGTAAGTTTCAATCAAGCTGTAGTAATCCATGTAGATTTCATGGTATATCTGATCCAAGCGTTTTTTGGTTGCCCAGCTCATCTTGACTCTGGCCGTACAATCCATTTCGCCGTCATCATCTCTCCCTTTGGCCTGATAGGGAGCTCCGAGAATTACATACAGAAAAACGAAAATCAGACTAACGCTGATCCATTTATTGCGGAAACGACGGGTCATCTTCAGGTCACACCCTTTCTGATCTCATGAACATATTTTTACCGGGAATGTAAGCTTTATGTCTTTTTTTCTTTCCCAAATATTTCTATTGTTTATTTTTGATAAAGTTAGTCGATCCAAGCCAAAATAACCCCGTAGACTACTGATGAAAAGGGGTTGGTTATTTTGGACAAGAAGCTTCTGGTAAAACTTCTGCTTGGTTTAGCCTTGTCATTATGGATTCCCGGCGCAGCCTTTGCCAATCCGTCAACGGAGACGACTCAGACTGCAGATTCATCGATTCAGCAGACAGACGATGATTGGGACGATTACGACGATGATGACGGATGCGTGGATGATGTCAAATTGAGCGCCGAACAAAAGAAACAATTGGATCTGCTGGTGCAGCGTCTGGAAAAGGACAATGAGGAGCTATTCCAAAAATATGCGGAATACGGCGCGATCAGCAAGATGCAAAAAGACCGGAAAATCCAACAAATGCATCGCTATTTTGATGTCATGAAAAAGCGAAATTATCTGACCTGCATCGAATTTGACGACGACGAAATGGAATATGAACATCCGCATCATCACAAGGACGATGAGGATGACAAATACGAGGGCAGCAAGTACAAGGATAAGAAGCACAAAAAAGAAGATTGGCACGAAAAAAATAACAGGAATTGATTGATATCGGCATATACGGGGCAGCTTCCGATCGGGAGGCTGCCTTTTTATCACACGATCTGACAGTTCAGGGGACGCCTTGGAGTGGACCATCCTGTCGTATATGCAAGCCGTTTGAATATGTGTTTATGAATCTTCCTGCGGGCAGCGGATATCAATTGGAAATCTACAATTATGGTGGATGTCTGTGTACAGGCGGGGTGAAGGTAACGGCCGGTCCATCATGACGCTCCGCCTTCCTGCAATGACATAAATTCCGGTTGTCCACATAAACATTAGGGAGTGGAACTATTCTACAAATAAGGGGACAACCGTTTTGAATGTCGTTGTCAAAATATTTTTACTCAATTTTTTCAACGATCTGGACAACGTTCTGATCATAGCCGCTCTGCTGAGGAAATATTCCTACGATCAATATCCAAGCAAATACTATCAGATGATCTATTATTCCATTATTGCGCTGACGATAACTCGAACCGGATATGTGTTCATCTCTAGACAATTGGCTGAAATCTCCGGTCTCCGATTTTTCTCGGGGTTGGTCATTATCGGTCTTGCTTTAAGAATCGTCCTGACGGCAACCCGAACGGATGAAACCCGATGGTTCCGATCGGGATCGCCGTCGCTTTCCATGCTTCGCATGCTGGCATTGGTTGTCATGACCGATTTTGTGATTTGCATGGACAGCATCATCGTGACCGCGCAGCTCTCTGATCATGTATTGGAAATCATGCTCGGTATTTTTATCAGCCTGTTGATCACCTTTACCTTTATGCGATACATATCAAAAATTTTCAATTTTCTTCCGTGGATTCAAATTATCGTGGCGGGAATTATGTCTCAGGCGGCGGTATTGGGGATGTCCAAGGACCCGCTGCTGCAAGATTACGTTCAATGGTTCAATCAAAATTTTGCGAATATCAATACAGCCAAACTGTTTGACGTCCTGGCCATTGACATGGGGATTTTAATGCTGTTGATCGGGATTTTTCAATTGAGCCGCGGAAAAAAGTGAGGGTGGCAATGGTTTTCTTCAGCGGATTCTTGTAGAATAATTGTAAATATGCGAATACTCGGGTGATCGAAATGATCAAGGTGCTGTTTGTTTGTTTGGGCAATATTTGCCGTTCCCCGATGGCGGAGGCGGTCTTCCGTGGGAAGGTAAGGGACTCCGGTTTGGAAGGGCTTATTGAAGTGGATTCCGCCGGAACAGGAAGCTGGCATGTGGGCGAAAAACCGCATGCGGGAACCCGCAAGATTCTCAGGCAAAAGCGTATTGACGACAGCGGTATTGAGGCGCGGCAGGTTCGGAAGCAGGACTTTTCGGAAAGCGATTATATCATTGCCATGGATTCGGACAACGCCAGAGATCTGATAAAATTGGCCGGCGGATTAAAAACGGAGCATGTCTCGCTGCTGTTGGACTTTTTGCCGGAAAGCGAATTTCGCGATGTGCCGGACCCCTATTATTCCGGAAATTTTCAAATCGTTTACGAACTGATCGACAGAAGCTGCGATCATTTGCTGCAATATATCCGGGAGCGCGAGCAAATTTAAAGTAGTTTCCAACCGCGAATTTATAGCTTTGATAATTATTTTCTATTGGATATGAAATTGCAGGTAAGAGATAATTGATGAAATCCTTGAAAATGTTTTAAAGGAGATGTAATTATGGAGCATGCGTTTCGCGCACTGATTGCGGACAAACAGGAGGACCGTTTTTTTCTGGGAATCAAAGAAATCACGGAGGATGATTTGCCTGAAGGGGAAGTTACGATTAGGGTTTCTTATTCGAGCATAAACTACAAGGATGGGCTTGCCTGCACGCCGAACGGACGCATTGTGTCCAAGTATCCTTTCGTGCCGGGGATTGATCTGAGCGGCATGGTGATTGCATCCAAGGACCCGCGTTTTCATGAGGGGGATCCGGTCATTGTGACCAGCTATGAGATGGGTGTATCCCACTTCGGCGGCTTCAGCGAGTATGCCCGGGTTCCGGGCGATTGGGTCGTACCGCTTCCTTCCGGACTCAGTCTGCGGGAAGCGATGGTCTACGGAACGGCTGGTTTCACCGCCGGATTGTCCGTATTCCGCTTGATACATAACGGTCTGAGACCGGATCTTGGCCCCGTGCTGGTCAGCGGAGCGACCGGCGGGGTGGGCAGCATGGCCGTTTCGATTCTGGCCAAATTGGGCTATGATGTCACGGCCAGCACCGGGAAAGAATCCGAGCATGATTATTTGAAAGCATTGGGAGCGAAGGAAATCATCAACCGGGAAGAACTGACGCCGGATAAAATAAAGCCGTTGGATAAAATGCGTTGGGGGGGAGCGGTTGACCCTGTCGGCGGGAAGACGCTCGCTTATATTTTGAGCACGCTGAAATACGGATGTTCCGCTGCAGTAAGCGGCTTGACCGGAGGCACGGAGCTGAGCACGAACGTTTTCCCGTTCATTCTCCGCGGCGTTAATTTGCTGGGCATCGACTCCGTCTATTGTCCGATGGACACCCGAAAGCAAATTTGGGAGCTGCTGGCCGGCGATTGGAAGCAGGAGCAACTGTTTAAAAGCATCGGGAGGGAAATTGCGCTTGAAGATGTCCCGGAAGCGGCCGAAAGCATACTGAAGGGCAAGATTCGCGGCAGAACCGTGGTAAAAGTATAATTATTGATCAGCTTAGCCCATAATTAACCGGAAAAGGAGGAACAACAGATGACAACCGAAAAAAAACAAGGAGGACTGGCCGGTATTGTAGCCGGACAAACAGCAATCGCCACAGTGGGAAAAGAAGGCAAGGGCTTAAATTACCGGGGGTATTCCATCGGTGATCTCGCCGATAGCGGAACGTTTGAGGAGACGGCCTATTTGCTGATTCACGGAAAGCTCCCGAACCGGGAAGAATTAACTGCCTATAAGCGGAAATTGGCGGGACTTCGCGGGCTGCCGGAAGGCTTGAAAGCCGTACTCGAACAGCTGCCCGGCAGCGCGCATCCGATGGACGTGCTTCGGACCGGATGCTCGGCATTAGGGACGATGGAGCCGGAAAGCGGAGACAGGAAGGAGTCCGACATCGCCGATCGGCTGATCGCCAGCTTCGGGTCCATGCTGCTCTACTGGCACCACTACTCGCAAAACGGTCGGCGCATCGAGACGGAAACCGATGACGACAGCATTGCCGGACACTTCCTGCATCTGCTGCACGGCTCCAAAGCCAAGGAGCTGCATGAACGGGCCATGGACGTATCGCTGATTTTGTATGCCGAGCATGAATTCAACGCTTCGACGTTTGCCGCCCGCATAACCGCTTCCACCAAGTCCGATATGTATTCGGCGATCACATCCGGGATCGGCACGCTGCGCGGACCGCTGCACGGCGGGGCCAACGAAGCCGCCATGGAGCTGATCGAACAATTTGACTCGCCGGATGAAGCGGAGACCGGCCTGCGCGGCATGCTGGCCAAGAAGAAGCTGATCATGGGCTTCGGCCATCGGGTCTATTCGGTATCCGATCCCCGCTCGGATATTATCAAAAGATGGTCGCACAGTTTGTCCGAGGATGCCGGGGACATGAAGCTTTATCGGATATCGGAGCGGATTGAGGAGATCATGTGGAATGAGAAAAACCTGTTCCCGAATCTGGACTTCTACAGCGCATCGGCTTACCATATCATGGGCGTGCCGACCGCGATGTTTACGCCGTTATTCGTCATCTCCCGCACCAGCGGCTGGTCCGCGCATATTATCGAACAGCGGGCCGACAACAAATTGATCCGGCCCAGCGCTGATTATATCGGTCCGGAGCCGATGGCATGGCTTCCGATGGAGAAACGCGCCTGATCAATCCTCATTAGCCGAACCAGAAGCAGCCGATCGGCCCTATAAGCAAAGGGACTGCCCAACGTCGAATGACTGGGCAGTCCCTTTGCTTTGCCGATTCTATTACATCTGGATGCTAGTTGACTTTGAAGGCACCGTATTTTTTCAAATAATTGGTCAGGCCGCCTTCATTTAAAATGTCCACCATGACGGATGGCATTTGGGTTCCCTTGTATTGTGCGTTCTGGGAAAGATTTGTAATGGTTCCGTGAATCAGATCCGTTTCCAACTCATCCTGATCAGCAATCCGATGATCCTTTGCTTCAATGAGCGGTAGTCCGATATTGATGGAATTCCGGAAGAAGATACGGGCAAACGAGCGGGCGACAACTAAGGAAACTCCCGCCGTCTTCAAGGCAAGGGGAGCTTGTTCTCTGGAGGACCCGCAGCCGAAATTATAACCTCCCACGACAATGTCCCCTTTGTTCAAACGCGATCTGAATCCGGGATCCAAGTCTTCCATCACATGGCTGGCAAGTTCCTGCAAATCCAGCGTCTTGGTGTATTTGCCTGCGATAATGCGATCCGTATCGATATTGTCGCCAAAAACGTGGCATACTCCCTTGATGATCATGCTGACCCTCCTAACGAATGTTTTGAGGATGGGTAATTTGTCCCGTCAGCGCCGAAGCGGCCACAGTGACCGGCGAAGCCAAATAAACGTTGGCATTGCGGTTTCCCATCCTGCCCTGGAAATTCCGGTTTGTCGATGAAAGGACATTTTCCCCGTTGCCCGGTATGCCCAAGTGAGTTCCGACACACGGACCGCATCCCGAGGGTAAAAGAGTGGCCCCGGCCGCCATAAGAATCTCCGCTGTACCGTCCAAAAGCGCTTGATGGTATACCTCTTTGGAAGCCGGGGTGACCATCAGTCGAACCCGAGGATCGATCTTTTTGCCTTTAAGTATCTTGGCCGCTTGCCGAAGATCTTCCAATTTGCCGTTCGTACAGCTTCCGATAAAGGCTTGTTGAATAGGGACGGATCCTACTTCACTGATCGGTTTGACGTTATCCGGGGAATGGGGTAACGCGATCATCGGTTCCAATTTCGATACATCGTATTCGTACACTGCTTCGTATTCCGCGTCGTCGTCCGGCTTCACGGAATCGAAATTATAGGGCAGCTGAAGTCCTGCCGTGTCCACAAAACCGGCTTTGGCTCCCATCTCGATGACCATATTGGAAATCGTTATCCGGCTGTCGACCGAAAGCGGCATCAAAGCATCGCCGGTAAACTCGATGGATTTGTAGGTTGCGCCTTCGATTCCTAATTGCCCCGCCAGAAACAAAATCAAATCCTTTGTGGAAACATATGGGCGAAGGGTATTGTTTAAAACGATTTTCAACGTATCCGGCACTTTGACCCAGGTTTTCCCGGTCAGCATGATGCCCGCCAAGTCGGTTGAACCGACCCCTGTTCCGAAAGCGCCGATTGCACCGTAAGTACAAGTATGCGAGTCAGCGCCGAAGAAGATTTGACCGGGCTTGACGTGATGTTTCTCGATCATCAGCTGGTGGCATATTCCTTCCCCGACATCATATAGTTTCACGCCTTGTTCTCTTGAAAACCTGCGCATCATATCATGCAGATTGGCGATTCGCTCATTGGGTGCGGGAGACGCATGATCGATGACGAGAAACATTTTGTCCCGATCCCAAACACGGGTTCCGCCCATTTCTTCAAAAGCTTTGATGGCCAATGGCGCAGTCGTATCGCTCGCCATGATCCCGTCCACTTCGACAATCGCAATCTCGTTTCTGCAAACCTTTTTGCCGGTGTGGTTGGAAATCAGTTTTTCAATTACGGTCTGCCCGCTCATTTCATCCTCTCCCCGAGGCTATTGTTGATAAGGAACCGGTGTATCAGTTCCATATTATGAAACGCGAATCATATTGTGAAATTAATTTTATCCTAATTCAATTGACTGAGGGTGTCAACAGTTGAAAAAGCCCGAAAAATCCACGCTGGAGAATGAAGCTGGCTGTCTGAGCAAAGATCTTTAATATTGGCTGGATTCAGACAAATTTGAATAATGGGCAAAAAGTTGTTGATTATTGATCGCCACGAATGATAGAATTAAGTTAAATTGAAACGCGTTTCATATTGTGGAACAAAAGTGAATGAAAATGAATGAGGGATAGAGAATGGCCGCGAACCATCCTGCTTTGTACAATTAGCTTGAATTTGCAAGCGTTTTCTCGCTGGAAGACGCTGATTCGGAAATCATCCGCAGAGCCAAATTGATCGTTTTGGACTCCATTTCAGCTATTGTTCACGGGAATCGGTCTAAACCTTTGCGTTTCGTAAAGCAGCATTCCGTCGGACATCGCGGGGAGCGCGGGAGTCTTGCAGCTTCCGTATACGGCACGGGAGTCGGGCTTTCGGCGCATTTGTCGCTGGATGCCGTTCAGCGGATCCTGTCCGAGTCCGGGGTTGCGATCGAAGAGATTGATCAAATTCATGTATTCACCTATTCGCTGTGCTCTTTTGTTTTCTGAGGATGATATTGAAACGCTAAATAAACTGGCGCAAAAAATATTTGTCCTTGAGGATCCGGAATACACACGATAGCTGCCGGATGAAAGGAAAGCCAGAGTGGAGATTTTTACGAAATCCGGAAAGCTGCTGCAGCATGAAGTTCGCGGCGCCTCCGGAGATGCGGGGGAGACTGGCCTGGAAGACAGGGTGATGGAGAAATGCAGCGGCTTGCGGAGACGGCGGGTTGGAAAAAAGCAGATGAACTGGTCGGCCTTGTGATGAATCTGGAACAGGTTTCGGATATGAAAGAAGTGCTGGAACTCACAATACCGTAAAGAAAGAAGCCAGGAGTATGTCCGAAGTAAAGTCATGATTATTTTTCATACGGTGATGGAGGGAAAGGGAATGAGCACGGAAAGTTTAAGCTTACGCTCCCGATGCAGTTTTCTGCGAAAACTTGTACGCCTTTGAAATCAAGTTGTTGCCACAAGGGACAATTCAAGACAACTTGTATTTCAACAGCGGTGGAGTGCCATCCCTTTTTCGGATGATTTCGTCGGACGACTCCTAGGGACTGATTGCATATGGAGGTGAACCGTGTTGTGGGACGCTGAATTGGACATAGTCATTGCGGGGGCTGGAGGCTGCGGATTGGCTGCCGCGCTGGCGGCGGCTGAAAAAAGCCCCGTGCTCGAGGTTGCCGTTTTTGAGAAAACGCATCAGGTCATGGGAAATACGGCATCTAGCGCAGGCATGATTCCAGCTGCCGGAACCCGATTTCAAAGAGATATCGGGATTTGGGAGACCTATGAAGAGATGGCGGAAGACATTCTGAAAAAAAACCGTTCTGAAAGCGACAAAGCGCTTGTTTTGGCTCTCAGCAAAACTTCGGGTCCGCTTGTGGAATGGCTCGTGGATTCGCTTGGCATCGAATTGTCGCTGATCAGCGAGTTCAAATATCCAGGACAAAGAAATTGCCGCATGCATGCCCCGAAATCCCGTTCAGGCATGGAATTGATCCGGAGCCTGCGGCGGAAAGTGTCTGAAAGGGACAATATTTATCTGCTGCTTCAGTCCGAGGTGACTCGTTTGATTGCGAATGAACGCCGGGAAATCATCGGTGTGGAAGTTCAAACGCCGGACGGCAAGCAGAGAATCCGGGCGAACAAGGTCATCCTGGCGACAAACGGGTTTGGCGCGAACAAAGAGATGGTGCGCAAATATATACCTGAATTTGCCGATGCTCTTTATTTCGGGTATGAAGGCAATACGGGCGACGCCATCAAGATGGGTGAACAGGTCGGCGCCGATTTTGCGAGTCTCGGGGCTTATCAGGGACATTCTGCGGTATCGGAAACGCATGGAATCTTGGTTACTTGGGGAACGATCATGCTGGGCGGATTCATGGTGAACGAGGAAGGACGGCGGTTTGGAGACGAATCGCAAGGATACTCGGAGTTTGCAATGCTTGTCCTGCAGCAATCGGGAAAGCACGGGTATTTGATTTTTGATCATGAAATATACAGCCAGCTTCTTTCCATCGAGGATTTTAAAAACCTGGCGGAGATCGATGCCTTCAAGATTGCCGATACGATTGAGGAATTAGGCAGTCAACTAAAGCTGAACCCTTCCGGTTTACAACATACATTTGAGGATTTTCAACAATGCGCGGAAAGAGGAGAAGATCAATTCGGAAGGAAATTGTTTCCGAAGCGTTTGGCTCCCCCATTCTATGGAATTAAAGTGGTTCCCGCACTGTTTCATACACAGGGAGGGTTGAAAATCAATACGAACGCGCAGGTGTTGAATAAGCAAGGGGAGGTGATCGTAAATTTGTATGCGGGTGGTGGAGCCGCAGCGGGAGTTTCGGGCAATCATGCTTATGGATACATGTCGGGAAACGGGCTGTTGGCTGCATTGGGTTTCGGCAAAATTGCCGGCGACCATGCCGCCACGACAATTTTACAAGAAAGGGGTGCCAATGAATGACCTATGTTTGGGATGATGCGCTTACCGAAGCCGATCGTCTTGTCATCAAAAAAGGAGGATACGGAAAGAAGCGCGGATTAGGCTCAAAACCGCTGCTGGTGATCATCGACGTCCAATACAACTATGTCGGCGAGGATGTGCCGATCGAGCAGCAGCTGGATCAATGGCCGAGCGGAGGCGGCAGCAGGGCATGGGACGCGATCCGCAGCATACAAAATCTGCTGGAAACGGCGCGGACCTGCGGCATACCCGTCATGCACACCCGAAATGTCCAGAAAAAAACATTGTTTTTCGATAATTTCAGCGCCAAGGCTGAGCGGGACAATACCAAATATCTGGATGGCCGTCCGGAAGCGCAAATCGTTAAAGAATTGCAGCCGCTGGAGAATGAACTGGTTCTTGACAAAAGTTATGCAAGTGCTTTCTTTGGAACCCCGTTGGTCAGTTATTTGATCAAGATGGGAGTCGACTCTCTTATTTTGGCAGGGGGGTCCACGGGCGGATGCGTTAGGGCTACGGCAGTGGATGCAGTGATGCGCAATTTCAATGTGGCTGTAGTCGAGGATTGCGTGTATGACCGGATTGAGCTTTCCCATAAAGCGGCTTTGCTGGATTTGTGGATGAAGTATTGCGACGTGTCGGCTTCCGAAGAAATCATCCGTTATTTTCAACAACTGAAATCAGAAGATACAAGGGGGTAAAACCATTGAAATGCGACATGCTCATTAAAAACGGTTCGGTGGTTTTTCCCGGAAAAGGGGTTCAGCAAGTCGACCTGATGGTCGAGCGCGGCAAGATCACCGGAATCCTTGAAAAATCCGATCATATTGAAGCTCTGCAAGTGGTTGACGCCATCGGTTTGCATGTTTTCCCGGGATTGGTGGATGCTCACGAACACTTGGGAATCTATAATTCCCCGGAAGAAGATTTTCTGGATACGAAGCAGCATGCTGTCGCCGGAGTCACGACCGTAGTCAATTATGACCGCCAAATTCAAAGTTACCTTGAATTGTTTCCTAAATTTCAGGAAATCGGGGAAAAGAACAGTTATATTGATTTCACCTATAGTCTGGGCATTTTGACTGAGCAGCATATTGATGAACTGGAAGAAACCGTCAGACGTTTCGGCTTAACTTCATTCAAATTTTTCAGGAATTATGAAAGGCAGTTGAACGACAAGTTCAAGATCAGTAATGGAATCAACCTGTCTTCGCATGACCTGGTCCGATTGCTGACGAAGTTTAAATCGATCTCTCCCAAACTCCTGCTGGCCATCCACTGCGAGAACATGGATATCAACCGAAGCCTGATCAAGGATTATAAGGCCGCAGGCGCGGATGACGGAATGAGGACATGGTCCTTGACAAGCCCGGGATACGCGGAGGCAGAATCGCTTCTCAGCACTTTGTATTTGAACCATATCGTGGGAGGAAACGTATTTATCGTGCATCTCTCTTCCGGCGCAAGCGTCGATGTGCTGGAAAAAGTGCCTTGGCTGATGGAATCCGGCGTAAAAGTGGAAACCTGCCCGCATTATCTTACCTTGACCGAAGAAACCGAGATGGGATTGGATGCGAAGGTAGGGCCTCCCATTCACGGACAGCGCGATTCCGACCGTTTGTGGGAAGGGATTGCCAATGGAGTGATCAACGCCATAGGCACGGATCACGTGCCCAATTCACGCGCCGTAAAGTACGGACCGGGGAACGGGACGTTCGATGTGCTGTACGGCTTCCCAAGTGTGGGGGCGCTGCTGCCGATGATGATCACCGAGGGGCACTTGAAAAGGGGGCTTCCGTTGGAACGAATTGCCGACATTACCTCCTATCAGGTAGCGGAATCGTTCAACCTGCCGCAAAAGGGACGCATTGAAGTGGGGGCGGATGCCGATTTCGCAATCGTCGACATCCATCGGAAGAAAACGATAACGCCCGGACTGATGCATTCCCGCGGCGATTATTCCGTTTTCGACGGACGTGAAGCCGCGGGGTGGCCGGTTTATACGATCAACCGGGGCGAGATTATCGTGAAGGACGGCCAGCCGTTGAAGGAAAACGGCAGGGGGCAATTTATCAGAAGGTTCATTTGACGGCAATTCGATTCATTTAAATCATACAGGGGGTTACCAAATGAAAAAATTATTTTTTCTGACAATGGTTTTGATGTTGATTCTCTCGGGCTGCGGCGGCAACAATGCTTCAAGCGGCTCGAACACCGGCGGCAGCGCAAGCAGCAGCGGCAATGACGCAGCCAAAAGCTCCGCGGAACCGAGCAGCGCTCCAAAGGTCGCCGAGGTCAAAATTGGCGGTCTTTATCCGCTCAGCGGCGGTCTGGCCAGCGAAGGCCAGGATATGGCCAATGCCGTTCAGATGGCGGTGGATGAGGTGAATGCAGCTGGAGGCATCAAATCTCTGGGTGGAGCGAAGGTGGTTCTGGATAAAGCGGATAGCGAAGGGAAGCCGCAAAAAGGCGTTTCCGAGGTTCAACGCCTGGATCGCGACGGCGTAGTCGGCATACTGGGAACCTACGCGAGCGGCGTGGCGCTTCCGGCTACCCAGGAGGCGGAGAAGGCGAAGATTCCGTTTGTCGTCGACATCGCCGTAGTCAATGAAATTACCGAAAGAGGCTTCAAGTACACTTTCCGCATTCAGCCTCCGGCCAAAATCATGGCCAACAACTTCCTGAGCTATATCTCGATGCTGAATGATAAATCCTCCGTGAAGCTGAGCACTGCCGTATTGGCGCATGAGGACTCCGTATTCGGATCGAGCATTGCGGCTTTGATCAAGGAAAATGCAGCAAAGAGCGGGATCAAGACCCTTGAGGATATTCCGTATCCGGCGTCCACGCCCGATATGTCGAGCGTCGTCAACAAGATTAAGTCTTTGAATCCGGATATCGTTGTCACAACCGGCTATCTTCGCGACGGTACGATGCTCATCAAAGGGCTGCATGATGCGAATGTGAAGCCGAAATCCATCATCGGCGTAGCCAACGGCGCATTCAGCAATCAGCAATTTATCACCCAGCAAAAAGACATCAACCAAAACATCATGGATGTCAACTACACGATCAATCCGAAAAGCGATTTGGCCAATCAAGTAAAAGAGAAATATAAAAACCAATTCCAAAAAGATATGAGCGCCAATGCCGCTTATTCTTACACAGCGGCGCAAGTCCTCTTGGATGCAATCGAACGGGCGGCTTCCGCCGACCGCGACAAAATCAGGGAAGCGCTGACTCAAACCGATTTCTCCAAGCACATTCTGCCGCAGTCGCCTATCAAATTTGACGCTACCGGACAAAATGTGAACGCCCAAGCCGTGCTGAATCAAATCTTTGACGGAAAATCCCAGGTAGTCTTCCCTGACGATTACAAAACCGCGAATCCGGTTTATCCGATGCCGTAACACGGATGTAAAGGGGAAACGGAACTTGATTTCCGTTTCCCTACTATTCTTAAGGAGTGAAAGGGATGTCAATCGGCTTGATTGCCCAGTCTTTCGTCGACGGGATATTGATGGGCGGTATCTATGGTTTGGTGGCGATCGGCCTGACCTTGATTTTCGGCGTGATGAAAATTATCAATTTTGCCCAAGGTTCTTTGATGATGCTGGGTATGTACGTTACTTATTGGATGTTCACCCTGTTTGGGGTCAATCCGTATTTGTCGATTCCGATCAGCGCCTTGGCTCTGTTTATAGTGGGCTCACTGATTCAGAAAGGCATCCTTTCAAGAATGCTCAACGCTCCGGAGCATAATCAGTTGCTGGTCACGCTCGGAATCATGCTGTTTCTGGAAAATATGGCATTAGCTCTATGGAGTCCTGATTTTCGGAACGTCCAAGTCCCGGGGATGGTCGACACCCTGCATCTGGGACAGATCAACATCAATACGCCAAAATTGATAGCCTTCCTGTCTGCTGCAGGCCTGTCTATCCTTTTGTTCTGGTTTTTGAAGAATACTATGGTAGGAAAAGCCATCCGCGCAACCTCGTTGGAACGTCAAGGAGCCGCATTGGTGGGAATCAGCACTAGTAAAATCAATATGATCGCATTCGGACTGGGGGCTGCGCTGGCCGCTGTCGCCGGCAGTTTGATCAATCCGTTTTTCTATACGTCTCCGACGGTAGGGGATACATTCATTCTGAAGGGCTTTGTGGTCGTGGTTTTGGGAGGCTTGGGCAATTTTCTCGGGGCTTTGGTTGGCGGACTGATTATCGGCGTTTCCGAATCGCTGGGAGGGGCGCTGCTGCCCGGCAGCCTTAAGGAAATGGTGCCTTATATTATTTTTATCGCGGTACTGCTGCTTAAGCCGAATGGTTTGTTTGGAGGGAAAATCAGGTGAAAAAGACGTTGTTATTGCTGCTGCCGTTGATCCTGATCCTCATTTTTCCCGTGCTGGTGAAGGATTCTTATTTTTTGAACCTCGGGATACTGGTGCTGTATTATACATTTTTGAGTCAAGCATGGAATATTTTGAGCGGTTACTCCGGCCAATTCTCCTTCGGCCATGCCGCTTTTTTCGGAACGGGAGCGTATGCTTCCACGATTCTTTTGACCGGATACGGGGTATCCCCTTGGATAGGAATGTTCGTCGGGGCTTTCGTCTCGACTTTGATCGGATTATTCATCGGTTATTTAACTTTCCGTTATAAATTGAGAGGCGCTTATTTCGCCTTAAGCACCTTGGCTTTTGCCGAAATCCTGCGGATTGCCGTGCAGAATTCCGATTTTTTCAAGAAAACGATGGGCATAATGATTCCGCTGAAGCAAGATCCCTGGATGTTCCAATTCGAATCGGCGTCTTCTTATTATTATACCATCCTGATTTTTGCGGGCTTCAGCATTTGGCTGGTTTATCGGATCGGCAGATCGCGGCTCGGCTTCAATTTGGCGGCCATCCGGGAAAATGAGGATGCGGCCAGGTCGCTCGGAGTCAATATTTATAAGAATAAAATGATTGCCATGGGATTAAGCGCCGGTTTGACAGCCTTGGGCGGCAGCTTCTATGCTCAGTACATTCTGTTTATCGATCCGCCCACCACATTCGGGACCGAGGTATCGATTTCCATTCTGCTGCCGGTAATCATCGGCGGGGTCGGCACCGTCTTGGGGCCCTTGGTCGGCTCGCTGATCACGATTCCTTTGGGGGAATTGACAAGCGCGCTGTTCGGAGATTTTGCGGGTGTCCATTTGATGGTGTACGGTTTGATATTGGTCATTGTCATTCTGTTTTTGCCTGAAGGGATCGTGGGCTGGTTTCAGGACCGGGCCAGAAAAAAAGAGGCGGGCATGAACAACGGAATCTTGAAGGAGAGGGGTTAGTCGCATGGCTCTTTTGGCGGTGGACAATCTGACCAAGAAATTTTCGGGCTTGGTGGCGGTTAACCGTGTCAGTCTGCATCTCGAGCAAGGGGAGATATTGGGTTTGATCGGTCCCAACGGCGCCGGAAAAACGACCTTGTTTCATTCCATCTGCGGTTTTCACGTTCCCGAAGAAGGCTCAATCCGGCTGAACGGAGAGGAAATCAGAGGAGTTAAGCCGGAGGGAATCTGCGATAGAGGGATTGCGAGAACATTTCAAATCGTAATGCCGTTCGGCAACCTGACTGTTTTGGAGAATGTGATCGTCGGCGCTTTCAACCGGGTAAAATCCTATAAAGAAGCGGAAAAAATCGCTCTTGAGCAGCTGGATTTTCTTCAGTTGGCCGGGAAAGCGAGAATCAGAATGAAAGACTTGACCTTTCCGGAACAAAAAAAGGTGGAAGTGGCGCGGGCTCTGGCCACGCAGCCGAAAATCCTGTTTTTGGATGAAGTGATGTCCGGACTGAATCCCTCGGAGGTGAACGAATTCATCGGGATCATTAAAGAAATTCGCTCCCGCGGGATGACCATTTGCTTTATCGAGCATTTGATGTCGGCCGTCATGTCTTTATCCGACAGGCTGGTGGTGCTCCACCTCGGCGAAAAAATCGCGGAGGGAAAACCCGGGGATGTCGTCAAAAACGCCACTGTGGTTGAAGCCTATTTGGGGGAGGAAATCGCAGAGTGCTAAAGGTGAGCAATTTAAATGCGGGCTACGGAAATGTGCAAGTATTGCGAAATGTTTCTTTCCATGTTGAATCTGGCGAGATGGTCTGCATACTGGGTACGAACGGCGCAGGCAAAACGACGCTGTTAAAAACACTGTCCGGCTTGATTCGGCCGTGGTCCGGCACGATTGAATTTGAAGGGATCCCGATGGAAAGCAAAAAGCCCGAGCAAATCGTGCGGGAGGGATTGATTCAGGTGCCGGAAGGGCGGAAATTATTCGCCCAAATGACGGTGTTGGAAAATTTGGAGCTTGGCGCATATACCGAAAATGCCCGAAAAAAGATGAAAAGCAATATTCAGATTTGCTTCGAGCTGTTTCCGATTCTGCAGGAAAAACAGCATCAAGCGGCAGGCAGCATGAGCGGCGGACAGCAGCAGATGCTGGCGATTGCGAGAGCTCTGATGTCGAAGCCGAAATTGCTGCTGTTGGATGAGCCTTCGACGGGATTGTCACCGCTCTTGACCAAGCAGGTTTTTGATGTGATCCGAAGCATTAAATCCCAAGGAGTCACCGTGCTGCTGGTCGAACAAAACGCGTATCAAGCCCTGGCTATGTCGGACCGAGGATATGTGATTGAAAACGGCGGCATCGTCATGGAAGGAACATCCGGGGAATTAATCAATGACGAACAGTTGAAATCCTCCTATCTGGGGATTGTCAGTGAATCATAGGAAAGGACTTGGTTCGGAATGAAATCATTCGAAAAAATGTTCAATATTTTATCCATGTACAGTATGGACCGAACAAGCTTATCCATCAGCGAAATACAAGAGGAGCTCAAATATCCGAAAAGCACGATCTTCCGCATTCTGAATACACTTGAGAAAAACAACTATGTGGAGCGAAACCCCGACAATCACAGGTATTCTCTGGGATTCAACTTTTTCCGGCTGGGAAGCATTGTCCAAAGCCAGCTGGATTTCCGCAAAGTTTCGCTCCCGATCATGAAGAGATTGGTTGCGGAGACGAACGAAACCGTGGAATTGAATATTGTTGACGGATTGAACCGCGTTTGCATAGAAAAAGTGGACAGTCCGTTGGATGTGCGGAATTTCGTGCGCATCGGGGAGCGAAAACCGCTTCACCTTGGCGCTTCGGGCAAAGTTTTGATGGCTTTCTTGGATAAGGCTGAGCAAATCAGGATTGCTGAAAATTTGCAGAAGGACACGGGGATTGACAAGGAACGATTATTGAGCTCGCTTGAGGACATCCGAAAACAGGGATACGCATGCACGAGGGGCGAAAGGGTCCCGGGAAGCTTCGCGGTTGCGGCTCCGCTCTTTGATAAAGACGGACAAATGACGGCAAGCTTGACGATTGCCGGACCGATCCAGCGTTTGTCGGACGAACGGGAAAAGGAGCTGCTTCAAATCCTGCTGAAAGCATCGAGGGAAATCAGCCAGAATCTAGGTTATCCTTCTTTTTCATAGGAAATACGGAGGGATAAGTCTGAAATCCTCAACAAACGTACTCAATACAGTAAATGAACATGTCAAATAAGCCGTACACAAGACGACTAATTGGAAAATGATTACTTTTAAGGGATGAGGGAATCCGTTTGCAGCCGCCATAATCCGATAACCTTCACGTGATTGTAGTGTACCGGTATCCCTGTAACTTAAGAATACAAAAAAATCGCTCAAAGCAAACGGATTTCATCCCGTTTTGTGCCTTGAGCGAAGCGAAAGGAATGGGTATATATATGAAACCGGGGCAAAATTTAGGGCCTCTCAGAGGGATCAGGATTCTGGATCTTTCAACGATGATTGCCGCGCCGTTCGGGGCCACTTTACTGGGCGATTTCGGCGCAGAAGTGATAAAGGTTGAGATGCCTGAAAAAGGGGATTCCCTGCGGGACATGGGACCTTTTCACGGAAAGGAACCGCTTCGCTGGCCGGGAATGGCGAGAAACAAAAAATCGCTGACACTGGATCTCCATCACGAAGAAGCAAAGGAGATTTTGAAGAAGCTTGTAAAAGTATCGGATGTCATTATCGAAAACTTCAGGCCCGGAACCTTGGAAAAATGGAATATCGGTTATGAAGACTTGAAAAAAGAAAATAAGAATTTGATAATGGTCCGCGTAACCGGTTACGGCCAGACGGGACCGAATTCATATAAAGCCGGATTCGGCACCCCCGCGACGGCTTACAGCGGATTTACTTATCTGCACGGATTTCAAGATAGACCGCCGATCAGTCCTGCCTTTTCGTTAACCGATTATATTACGGGAATCTATGTAGCTTTTGCCACTGCAGCCGCCTTGTATTACCGTGACGCGAACGAGCATGGAACGGGTCAATACGTCGATCTCGGACTTTATGAATCGGTTTTCCGCATGATGGAGTTTTTGGTGGCTGAATACGATCAGAACGGTACGGTCAAAGAACGATCGGCCGGGCTGAGCGGACATTCGAGTCCGGCAGGGACTTTCATGACAAAGGATGGCCATTGGGTCGTATTGGTGACAAGCTCTGACCGCACCTTTGAGCGTCTGGCCAAAGCGATGAACAGGGAGGATATGCTTGAGGATGAGAGATTCTTTACGAATTCCGTAAGGCTGAAGCATTTTGATTTGACCAATGGCATCGTTGCGGATTGGGTGAAAACGATAAACCGCAAGGAGCTCATTGAGCTGTTGGATGAACACGGGGTTCCGGTGAGCCCGATTTACAATATCAAAGATATTTTTGAAGATGAGCATTATCGGGAGAGGGAAAATATTGTGGAAGTGAGTCATCCGAGGCTTGGAAAAATCAAAATGCCGGGGATCGTTCCGAAATTTTCCGAAACGCCGGGATCGATCCGCAACGTCGGGCCGGATCTGGGAGAACACAACGAAGAGATTCTATGCGAACTACTGCAGCTTAGTAAAGATGAATTCAACAAATTGAAGGAAAACCATGTCATATAATCTGGAGGTTCGCATGGAGTATCCTGATCAAGTGAACATTGCCGAAGTATGCCCCCGTGACGGCTTCCAAAGCATGATGGAAACGATACCCACAGATGAAAAAGTGGAGATCATCAATCGGCTGATGGAATGCAACTATCCGCAAATCGAAGTGACGTCATTCGTTCACCCGAAGGCAATTCCGCAGCTGGTCGATGCGGATGAAGTGATGAAGAAAATCAACAGAAAACCGGGCGTTCAGCTTCGCGCTCTCATTCCGAACCTGCGCGGGCTGGAAAGGGCGGCTCAAGCCGGAGTGGACAAGGTGAAATTAATGCTTTCCGCAACGGATTCCCACAGCTTGAGCAATGCCAACGCCAAGACAATGGAGGCTATGCAGGCCTTCGATCCGCTGGTCAAAAAAGCGGATGAATATCATATCAAGGTTTCCGGCTCCATATCGGTGGCGTTCGGCTGTCCGTATGAAGGGGAAGTTTCGATAGAACGACTGGTCACGATTTGCGAAAAGTATCGGGAACTGGGAGTTCGCGATCTCTCATTGGCCGATACGACCGGCATGGGCAATCCGGCAAGGGTAAAAATGGTGATTCGCAAATTAAGGGAGCATTTCCCGGATTTTAAATTTTCCTTGCATCTTCACAATACCCGGGGCATGGCATTCGCCAATGCGGTTGCGGGACTGGAAGAGGGAATCCGGGATTTCGACAGCTCTGTCGCAGGGTTTGGAGGCTGTCCGTATGCGCCCAATGCAAGCGGAAATATCGCTTCTGAGGATTTGATTCACGGCTTTGAGGAAATGGGCGTCAAGACGAATGTTTCCTTGGATCGGGTGCTTGAGACGGCCCGCTACTTGCAGAGCAAATATCCGAAATATGCGGACAGCTTTCTGCTGAAAGCGGGCAGATGCTCGGATCTGCATTTGGCGCCAAAGGGTCAGACCAAATTGGGGTAAAGACATCTTTTCATATCTCAAAAACTTGGGTACAATAGAAAAGTCATCTTGAGGAGAAGGAGCAGTGAATATGGCAAACACTACATATGATGTCATCATTGTCGGAGGAGGCGTAGCCGGTTTGTCTGCAGCCATTTATACGGGCGGCGCCAAATTATCGACAATGGTATTTGACACGGGAAAATCGCAAGTAACCCAGGTCAGCAAGGTAATGAACTACCCGGGTTTTGCGGAGGGCATATCCGGCACCGATTTGATTGAACAATGCCGCCGTCAAGTCAGCGGCTTGGGAGTGGAATTGATAAACCGGGAAATAACGGGCGTCGAGCGCAAGCAGGATGCGTTTATCGTATCAGCGGAATCAGAGCAGTTTGAATCCCGGTATCTCGTGCTGGCAACCAATGTCAACTGGAAAATACTCGAATCGCTGGGTTTTGAGCTCGAAGTCAATCCCCTCGTACCGAGCGGGAAGATCAGGTTTGCCAAAGGCATCGGATACAACGGAGAGACGCATATCCCCAATCT
This sequence comes from Ferviditalea candida, assembly GCF_035282765.1. Classification (GTDB taxonomy): domain Bacteria; phylum Bacillota; class Bacilli; order Paenibacillales; family KCTC-25726; genus Ferviditalea; species Ferviditalea candida. The sequence continues at coordinate 90,127 of NZ_JAYJLD010000009.1, forward strand.
GTATCTAGCCGGTCTTCATACCCCGATTCAAAGTCAAGCAGTCATAGCTGCAGGACAAGGGGCCAATATCGGCATCACGATCGCTTCCCGGGCTTTGGAAAATACTTATATGTGGCATGATAAATAATCCGAAATCATTCACTTTGGACTGGATTATTCATGCTGAAGGGTTACATTCTGCCCTTCAGCATGCCATGCCAATAAAACATCGGCAGCATATGCTTTTTGAGCAAATACATGCTTATACGTTCCTTGGATTGATCGAACGGGAATGTTTCCCTCGGATTATTGTTGTAATCGAATTCTGCCAGAACGAGCTTGCCTTTGCCGGTAACCAGCGGACATGAGGTGTAGCCGTCATATTTCGCGGTCAACGGCTTGTTTTGCATGAGAGAAAGCAGATTGGCTACGACAACCGGAGCTTGCTTCCGGATGGCCGCGCCGGTTTTGGATGTCGGAAGACCGGCCGCATCTCCGAGCGCAAAAATATTTTCATGCCTCGTATGCTGAAGCGTAAACTTATCGACTTCGATCCATCCGGCCTCGTTGGTTAACGGGCTTTTTTTGATGAAATCGGGAGCGCTCATCGGCGGCGTAACATGAATCATTTCGTAAGAAACGACCTGTGTTTCCTTGGTTTCCAAATGTTCGAATACGGCTTCTTTCTGATCGCCGCGTATTTCCACAAGGTTCATTTGAAAATGAACGTCGATTTTTTTGCGCTCAATGACTTGTCTCAATGTTTTGGCATAGCGCTCAACACCGAAAATGGACTTCCCGGCGTGGAAGAACATAATATTCGTTTTGTCCCGAACCCCTCGCTCGCGCAATACATCATCCGCTAAGTATACGATTTTTTGAGGCGCCCCCCCGCACTTGATCGGAGTGTTGGGTTGAGTGAATACGGCATTGCCTCCCTTGAAATGTTTCAATGCCTGCCAAGTCGACTCAACATATTCGTATGCATAATTGCTGACCACTCCGTTTTTGCCGATCGATTCCTGCAAGCCTTTGACTTTATTCCAATCAAGCTGAAGCCCCGGGCATACGACAAGATAATCGTAGCTGATTTGCGAGCCTTTGCGGGTAACGACGTTTTGCTTTTCCGGCTCAAAGCTTTCCACGGCATCCTGAATGTATTGAACGCCGTTGGGAATCAGCGATGCTTCACTGCGCCTGGTGACCTCCTTCGGAACAATCCCCGCACCGACCAACGTCCATAAGGGCTGATAATAATGATTGCTTGCCGGATCGATAATGGCGATATCCGATGCCGAGATTCTCTTGGCCAGTTGAGCGGCAACGGTGATGCCGGCCGTACCGCCGCCTACAATGACGACCTTGTATTTCGGTTGATTTGCCATAGTAAACTCCCCTCAATATTTTTTCGAATACCATTAAATTGATCGAAGATGTCTCAAATTATGTCTGTCAGCATTCACCTGAGTATGCAATATAAAGTAGGTTTTTGCTTGTAAAGGGAATATTTTTGCTGCGGCTGGAATCGCATGTTTTTTCCCGAAAAGGCCACATTAAGTATGGAAATAGAATACATCAAAAGGGGATTTATTATTTTATGAAAATTTTCATCTTATTGGTTCTTTCTTCCGCAATGCTGTTCGGCTGCAATGATCGCAAGGATGAATTTCAATCCAGGCAAAGCAGCGAATCGGTTGAGAAGGTTCAGGTCGCCCGGTCATTACAGCAAAAGTCAGACCAAGACGCAATGGATATCCGGCGAACATTGAACCAAGGCGCAAAGCCCAACCGGGCAACGTCTAAGCAAGGCGACATGAACAACCGGCCTCAAGCTGCCGGCATTCAACGAAAAAAGCTTCTGGATGTCCCGCTGATTGCCCAAAATCCCGAATTGAAATATGGCTGCGAGGTTACCAGTCTTACGATGCTAATAAGGTATGCAGGGATAAAAGCGGATAAAATGAAATTGTACAGGGAAGTCCCGAAGGATCTTGATCCGGTCAAAAAATCAAAGTCCGGCGATATTACCCATTGGGGAAATCCGCGCCACGGATTTGTAGGGGATATGACCGGAAGGCGGATGGGCTATGCGGTTTATGACAAACCGTTGGAAAAATTGCTGCGCCGATATTTGGGAAACCGGACGTTGAATTTAACCGGCCAGCCTTTCGACAGATTGCTGGATCAGGTGAAAAGCGGCAGGCCGGTGGTCGTATGGACGACCGGCGATTACAAATTGCCGGACCGCTGGGAATCCTGGATGCATGGAAATGAGAGAATCCGAACTCCGCTCGACTTGCATGCCGTCGTGCTGGTCGGCTATGATGCGAACCATGTGTATCTGAACGATCCGCTGTCGGTCAAAAAGAATGTCAGGGTCAAAAAAAGCACTTTCATTCAATCCTGGAGAGCATTGGGAAAACAGGCGCTGTCCTATCAGTAATTCTTCATAAAAGGCTCTGTCGTCTCCGGCGGAGTCTTTTCATTTCTTCTTCTTAAATGGTATTATTTAATTCGTAGAGAAGAAGCCAATGGCTTTCTGGGGGATGCTCAATTGGAGTTTAGCTGGACACAAATTATCATTGGACTCATTTCTGCATTATTGGTCGGATTTGGAAAAACGGGCGTGCCTGCCGTAAGCATTTTCAATGTCATGCTGATGGCCTCGATTTTTCCCGCCAAGCAATCGGTCGGCATTCTCCTGCCGATGCTGATCGTTGGAGATATCGTAGCCGTTACTTATTATCGCCGACAAGTGATCTGGAAGCATTTGATTTCACTCATACCGTGGGTTTTGGCCGGCATCGTCATAGGCTATTTCGTTCTCCTTAAGGTACACAATGAACAGCTGAAGGTCATGATCGGAATTCTTGTGCTGCTGTTGGTCGCGCTGCACTTCATTCGGGAACGTTGGGGGGAAAAGATCAACCGGTTTATGCTCTCCCGCAAGTTTAACGCCTCCATGGGAGTTCTGGCGGGATTTGCCACGATGATCGGCAATGCGGCGGGCGGAGTGATGGCCATTTATTTGCTTTCCAAAAAATTGCCCAAACATCAATTTGTGGCTACCGGAGCATGGTTTTTTCTGACCGTCAATCTGATCAAAATACCCTTTAACATCAGTCTGGGATTATTGAATTGGCAGATCCTGCAATATGCTGCTTTGATGATTCCGGTCATTTTGGTCGGGACTTGGATCGGCATCAAACTGCTCCCGAAAATTCCGCAAAAACATTTTCAGTCGCTGATTCTGGTTCTGTCCGTCATCGGCGCGATCGATTTGATGCTGTAAAGAAAACTTATAAGCAAACTACATGGAAGGGAGAATAAAGCAATGAAATACGATTTTGACAGAATTATCGACAGGAGCGATACGGGCTCCTATAAATGGGAACAGTCTGAAAAATTGTTCGGCAGACGGGATATCATCCCGATGTGGGTGGCGGATATGGACTTTCAGGTGCCGCAGCCGGTCATTGATGCGCTCGTGAAGAGGGCGGAGCACGGAATCTATGGATATACATTTCGTCCGGATTCTTATTTCAAGGCTGTTGCCGGTTGGCAAAAAAAGCGCCATGGTTGGGATGTGGACGAGTCTTGGATCAGCACCAGTCCCGGCGTAGTGACGGCTTTGAGTCTTGCCGTGGATACGCTCACGAAGCCGGGAGACAAAATCATTCTGCAAGCGCCGGTATACTACCCGTTCTATGATGTGATATCCAGAAACGGGAGGGAAGTCGTCAATAATCCGCTTCGCTTGGAGAACGGCCGGTATACGATGGATCTGGAGCTTCTCGAGCAGCAGATCGACGAGCAAGTTTCAATGCTGCTGCTGTGCAATCCCCACAATCCGGGCGGACGGGTCTGGACCCGGGAGGAGCTGGAACAGCTCGGCGAGATTTGCCTCAAGCGCAACATTATTGTTGTGTCCGACGAAATCCACGGCGATCTGGTATTTGAGGGATACAAGCATACCCCGTTTGCTTCCATCTCCGAGGAATTCGCGCAAAATTCCGTGACCTGCATCGCACCGACCAAAACGTTCAATGTACCCGGGGTTCAAACATCACAGGTGATCATCCCGAACAAGACATTCAGGGAAGCCTTCAATAACCGGCTCAAGACCCTTTCCCTTCACATGGAAAATTGCTTCGGCGGATTGGCGACGGAAAGCTGCTACAATTTCGGTGAAGAATGGCTGGAGCAACTCCTTGAATATTTGCAGGGAAATCTTGCGTATTTAAAGAAGTTTTTTTCCGAACAGCTGCCTGAAATCGGCGTGACGATACCTGAAGGTACATATCTTGTGTGGCTGGACTGCAGAGCGATTTCCCGGGATGCCGATACATTGAAGGAGCTCATGTTCAAGGAAGCAGGAGTCGCCTTCAGCGAAGGCTCTGTTTTCGGCAAAGAGGGCGAGGGCTTCTTAAGGGTGAATATCGCCTGCCCGCGCTCCGTGATGGCCGAAGGGCTTGAGCGCTTTGCGAAAGCGGCGAGAAAACGTCTTTCCTGAATTAAGAATGGATGTGAGGTTAATGACGGGAGAGATACCCGATCATCTTCGTGAAGGCTTGCGAATTGTGTTTGTCGGATTCAATCCCAGCCTTCTTTCAGGGGAAACACCATTACGCGAATCCGAGCAACCGCTTATGGAAAATACTATTTGCAGCAGGTTTGACCGAAAGGCTGCTTGCGCCGGCGGAGGACGCTTCGCTGCTCGTAAAGATCTATGCAGAATTAAACCGATCCCGCAGCCGGGACAGGCAATAGTGAAGCGTTCACCTTGCTTGTGCTTGAATCTTGGGAAAGAAGGGAGCAAGCGCGTTGAATGAAGATTTTATCCAAATCAAGTCCTTGGCCGGGGAACTGAAGCTCTCGCACAAAAACAAAGATTTCGGTTTGACCGTTTCCACCAAAGAGCTGGTTTATCATAAGCCGCACATCAATTATTATATTATGCTTGAGGACATTATCAGCATTATTCCGTTCGATATCAAGCGGTTCAAAACGGTCTCGTTCGTCTCCGAGAAAGCCTCCAACAACGAGATTGCCAGTGCGATCACCCGGACAGGGACGCATCACTATAAGCTGTATGTGAAAAATGCGGTTATGCATAACCTGAGCGGAAAAGTGGATATGGGGGCTATGGAATTTGTCATTCCGTTGTACGGCAAGTTATTGGACATGATTACGGAATACGGGAATATGGACCGGATTTAAGGAGTCTGTCGGACAGACTCCTATGAATTTTTACAGGTATTGATACCGAATAACGTATAAAGCGGACACCATTTGATCAATCCGGTAATCAGCGGTATGATTCCGATCAATCCCCAATATTTGGCGTTTCCCTCCAGGAAGAACAACAGCATCAGCAGTGCAAGTCCAAGAATGATCCGCAGCCAGCGGTCCGCATTTCCGACATTCGTTTTCATTTAAAACACTCCCCTTGTTTGAAAGTAGACGCTGAGGCGTCCTTTGAACAATTTGCGTTGTTTTATGATTGAATTTTAACCTATTCTCCGGCATCATTCTGTGATATATTTCTCATTTGGCAATTAAAACCGATCCTCACGGCAGGTTTCTAAAACAGTCATATTTTCTTCGTTCGCGGTTCGTGATAGAATGACTATGTTTGCGCTTGAAGCCTGATATCGTCTTTGTCCCTGCAGAAGGGACATTTATTTTGGGGAGGAAAGGAAGACTTGGTATGGCACTATGGGGAACAATTGTAAATGCGCTGGCGATTATTGCGGGAGGGATATTGGGCAGCTTCATCCCCAAATTGGCGGAAGGAATCCGTACGACGGTTATGCAGGGTCTCGGCATGACGATAGTCGTGCTGGGAGTCAGCATGTCGTTTAAGACGGAAAATATTCTGATTGCCGTTGTCAGCTTGGTCGTTGGAGGAATTATCGGGGAATTGATGAAAATTGACCGGATGCTTGAGATTGTGGGCATGAAGCTCGAAAAAATCGTCGGCTCCCGTTTGAAGGGCAACATTGCAGCCGGTTTTGTGACGGCAACGCTGATCTATTGCGTCGGCGCGATGGCCATCCTGGGCGCGATCGACGGCGGATTGCGGCATAATCATGATATTCTGTACACGAAAGCGGCGCTTGATGGTTTTACTGCCGTCATTTTTGCTTCTACGCTGGGCATCGGTGTGATGTTTTCGGCAATTCCCGTATTTCTTTATCAGGGTCTCATCGCGTTGAGCGCTACATGGATCACGCATTTTCTGAGCGATGGACTATTGAATGGAGTCATCCGGGAAGTGACTGCCGTAGGCGGGATTTTGATTGTCGGCATCGGGCTGAACATTCTGGAGATCAAAAAAATCAATGTGGCCAATCTTTTGCCCTCATTAATCATCGCGGCGATAGCGGTCTTGGTGTTATCTTTAGTTTAACAAATCCGTTTCTGTAAAAGGGGGAAGCTGATGCCAAGAGATTGGCTTGAAAAGGAAAGCCGGATCTGGCTGGAAAAGGGATTGATCAGCAGGGAGCAGGTTGATGCCATTAAGTCGTTGTATCCGGCATCAAATCCGGGAATCCGGCTTCTGCCGATCCTTGGCGGGCAAAGGCCATCCTCATTTCGGCGCGGCGTTTATCGGCGCAGGCGTGCGTTCGTTCGGCGGAGGCATTTTTCTGATCGCCCAAATGTACCATTTGACCTCCAATAATATTCTTTCCTTTTTTGTTTGGTCGGCTGCCGGCGCTGCCGCCCTTTTTCTTTACGGAGGACGGTTTCTGTCCATCCTGGCACTTGTGATTACGGAGATTTCGCAGATGTACAGCAGCAATGAGCTGCACCAGTCCAGCTTTTCCGTTTTGATTCTGACGGCTGTGGGTCTTGGATTTGGCGCGTGGAGGAAGAAGGATCCGCTGATCGTTTTGCTGCTGGCATTGGGCATTTTCCTGCAAGACCTGATGTTCGGCGCTCAGAAAACCGGTTTTGGCGTTTGCTTGATTGGCTGCTGTTCCTGCCGATGTTTTATTTCATGCCGGGAACCGACATTTATTATATTGCGGCGCTGTTTATATTCGCTCTGTATGTGCTTTTGGGATCAGGGGCAAAGTCGGTTCGGCGGATGCACAGCATGTCTGGGTGAAATACGGATTGGAACGGTATTACGTGCCCGAAGGAACCGGACAAGGGTTGGAGGAGCAAAGAAGCGAACTTCTGGTGAGGGTCAGGGTCGCTCCCTGGGGTCAAGCCAAAATCAACGGATTCGAGCCGGAGGAGATACGGCAGAATTAGAGACAATAAAAAACCGGCCCAGCCGGTTTTTTTGTCACAATTTATTGAAAAAAATATTCAGGATCACGATAAAGATCGCGGCGAATAAGGTTCCGCCTAACACGAAGTAGACGCCTGAACGAATCCTTTTCTGAAAAAATCTCAGCACTCCGACGCTCAGGAAAGAAAAGATCAGCATGATCGAGATGGCAACCGTAATAAAAAACGGAGGGGTAACGTGGGACAAATCGACAAGACCCAAAATTCTGCACCCTTTCACTGGATAGCATTTTAGCAATATTATAAAAAACTTGAAGGCATATTTCCAGTGACCGTCCAGTTGGGAATGTGAACTTTTCATGGATGCGCGGCGTCTAGAATATTATCTCCCTGCAGTTGGCAAATTAACGGGCAAGGAGGTGAAGCTATTGTCGGGACGGAACAATCAACCGAAAAAGGACGGACCGTCGAGCCAGCCTGCGAGGTTGGACCAATTCGGGGAAAAAATGGCCGATAGCGGCCACAAGAATAAAGAGGACAGGGATGATCGATCCTGCTGATGGGAAGGACGCGGATGCCGCGTCCTTTTTTGAATCTAGCAAGCTATCTGTTTGTACGGTAGATGTCTTGAATTTGTAAACATATTACACAACATTATAATTGAAACCTATCGTATATGATAATATAATGGTATGGAAAAATAATATACACATAGGGGGTTCATATGAAAAGTTTATTTCGTCACAGCTTTATCGCACTGCTGATTTTCTCCATCGCCCTGTTAACGGCTTGCGGTGGTCAGAACACGGGAAAATCGGAAAGCAGCGCAAAACCCGAGCAGTCTTCCTCTCCGGCCTCATCCGCACCTTCTCCGGCTGCTGGTGACAGCGGAAAAGTCATCAATGCCAAAATCGGAGTCATCTCTTATATGACCGGTCCCGGAGCCGCATATGGGGAAGCCATTACAAACGGTTTGAATCTGGCTCTGGAAGAAATCAATAAAACTTATGCGGACAAGCTTAAAGTCGAATTGAAGATCGAGGATTCCGCAGGCAAACAAGAGCAAGCGCTTTCCGCTGCGCAAAAACTTATGAACTCTGAAAACGTAGTTGCCATCATCGGACCGACCTTGAGCACGGAAATGAATGCTGTCGGCCCGCAGGCCAATATGAACGGCGTTCCGATTCTGGGAACCTCCACAACGGCCAACGGAATTCCGCAAATCGGGGAATTCGTCTTCCGCGATTCCATTCCTGAATCGCTCGCCATTCCGGCTTCAGTTAAGAAAGTTGTCGACAAGTTCAGCGTTAAAAAAGTGGCGATCATGTACGGAAATGATGACGTTTTCACAAAATCCGGCTATGACGTCATGAAGAAGGTTGCCGAAGATCTCAAGCTTGAGGTTGTCGACACGGAGACCTTCCAAAAAGGCCAATCCGACTATAAAGCACAATTGACCAAAATCAAAAGCGCTCAGCCGCAAGCTGTACTGTGCTCCGCATTGTACAATGAAGGAGCCGTCATCATGGATCAGGCGCGCAAAATAGGTCTTGACGTTCCGTTTGTAGGCGGCAACGGATTCAACTCCCCGAAGGTCATTGAAATCGCCGGAAAAGCTTCCGAAGGACTGGTGGTTGCAACGCCTTGGTTTACAGGCAGACAGGATGAAAAAGTACAAAAATTTGTTGCCGATTTCAATGCGAAATATCACAAGGATCCGGACCAGTTTGCGGCTCAGGCATATGACGGTCTGTATTTGATGGCAGATGCATTGATGAAAGCCGGCGTGGCTGACCGCAGCAAGCTTCGCGACGCATTGGCCGCCACGAAGGATTTCCAAGGCGTGCTCGGCAAAATTTCATTTGACAAAGACGGCGATGTCGTCATGGATCCGACCGTACTTGTCATCAAGGACGGCAAATTCCAGCTGTTTGAATAATCCTGCAAGCTTGTATAAACGACATAAAGAGATATAGAGATATATAGAAAGGTGACTTGCTTTCATGCTGGTTGAACAGCTTATTAATGGAATAACCCTGGGCAGCATTTATGCCATCGTTGCCCTGGGTTATACCCTTGTTTTTGGCGTGTTGGGCATCCTGAATATGGCGCATGGGGAAATTTTCATGTTCGGCGCTTTTACCGGGGTTGTTCTGGTAAGCGAACTTCATGCACCTCTTTGGCTGGCTTTTATTGCTGCTGTCCTGATTACTTCTCTTTTGGGTTATTTCATGGAAAGATTTGCATTGAGGCCTTTGAGGAGAATGCAGGGGGTTTCCCATCTTGCTCCGCTGATCAGCACGATCGGGGTTTCGATCTTTCTCGAAAATTTGGCTCATTTTCTTTTTGGGGCAGGCAATCATCCGTTCCAGACCTCCATCTCCAATGTCAAAATTCAATTGGGGAACGTCTCCATCGACATGGTTCAGATCATCATTTTCCTGATATCCGTTGTCTTAATGCTCCTGCTGTCGGTCTGGCTGTCCAAAACGAAGGCCGGCAAAGCGCTGCGCGCGACTGCAGAGAATATTGAGACCGCCGCGCTGCTCGGTGTCAACACCAAAAAAATGATCACCTTCACGGTTATCATTGCTTCCGCCATGGGTGGGATTGCCGGGATTCTTGTCGGAATGGCGTTCAATTCGGTCAATCCGCAAATGGGATTGGCAATCGGCTTGAAGGGTCTGGCGATCATCATTCTCGGCGGAATGGGCAATATCAAGGGAGCAATGGTCGGAGGTTTGATACTCGGGCTTTCCGAAACGCTTATTGTCGCATACGGCGAATCCGGCTATCGGGATGCGATCGCATTTATCATCATCATACTGATACTTCTGGTCAAACCGCAAGGGCTGTTCGGAAGCAAAGTATCTGATGCGAGGCGGTGACGAACATTCTAAACGAAATTCTTAATCCGTATTATCTCCAAGTCGCATCCTTCATTCTGATCAATATCATGCTTGGAATCAGTATATATATTACGCTGGCTACCGGTCAGGTATCCCTTGGCAATGCAGGCTTTATGAGTATCGGCGCATATACCTCCGCGATTCTGACAACAACGTTTCATGTTCCGTTGGTGGTCGGGATTATTGCCGGGACTTTGGTTGCTTTCATTGCCGGTATTTTGGTTGGGATCCCCACTCTTCGTCTCAGCGGGGTATTTCTAGCGATTGTTACCCTAGGTTTCGGGGAAGTCATCCGCGTCTTGTTCGTCAACTGGGAAAGCGTTACGAAAGGTGCGGTGGGCATCGCAGGAATTCCGCCGATTGGCGTGATGCTGCTGCAGAGTCTGAAAAGCATCGGATTTGACCCGGCGGCGATGGGCATGCAGAACAACCAGTTCGGCCAATTGTCCGTTTTTCTGATTTTGCTGCTGATCAACATTGCTTTGATTTGGTTTTTTGTCCGTCAGAATCATTCCCGCATCGGCCGTGCCTTTGCAGCCATCAAAATGGATGAAAGAGCGGCGGAAGCCATGGGAATCAATATTACGTATTATAAAGTTTTGGCCTTTGCGCAAGGGGCGATGATTTCCGGATTTGCCGGAACGCTGTTTGCTCATGTGGTAACGTATATCAGTCCGGCCGATTTTTCGTATCACCGTGCCGTGGAAATCTTGATTTTTGCCGTATTCGGCGGCTCCAATGTCATCTGGGGTCCTGTGTTCGGGGCGACTTTCTTGACGACCATGCCGGAGTTCCTTCGCTTTATGAGCGAATACCGGTACATGATCTATGGATTGATTCTGATTGCGATGATGGCTTTCCGTCCGCAGGGACTGATTGATGCCCAGTTGATCCATCGCTTGGGAAGAAGCAAGAGCAAGGAGGAAAGCCGTTATGGTTCTGGAACTTAGGAACATTCAAAAGATGTTTGGCGGGCTTTCCGCACTAAATAACGTTTCTTTCTTCATCAGCGAAGGACAAGTGCTGGGATTGATCGGGCCGAACGGCGCCGGGAAGACAACGATCTTCAATGTAATCACTTCGATGTTTTCGCCCACAGCGGGTGAAATTTTGTTTGGCAATGAGAAAATTACAGGCTTGAAGCCCTATCAGGTCATGGAAAAAGGGATCGGCCGCACGTTTCAAAATATTCGTCTATTCGGTGAGATGACGGTCGAAGAGAATATTATGGTCGGACTTCATTGCCGCCAAAAATCCGGAGTTTGGCAAAGCGTATTTCGTACGCGTGCGCAACAAAAAGAAGAGACCGCAGCGAAAAATAAAGCGCGCAGTTTATTGGAACTGGTCGGCTTGAAGGGAATGGAAGAAACTCTTGCGGCCAATTTGGCCTATGGCCAGCAGCGCCGTTTGGAGATTGCCAGGGCGCTGGCCAGCGATCCGAAACTGCTTCTTCTGGATGAACCCGCTGCCGGAATGAACGAAAGCGAAACGAGCGATTTGTATTATCTGATCAAGAAAATTCAGAGCATGGGCATTACGGTCCTGCTTATAGAGCATGACATGCCGTTGGTCATGAAGGTATGCGACCGCATCGTGGTCTTGAATTTCGGTGAGAAAATCGCCGAAGGAACACCGGAAGAAATACAGAACAATCCGGCTGTTATTGAAGCCTACCTCGGTAAAGAGGAGGATGAAGAGAATGCTTAAGATTTCCGGCTTAACTACCTACTATGGGCAAATTCAGGCATTAAAAGGTATAGATATGGAAGTCAAGGAAGGCACCATCGTGGCTCTCTTGGGAGCGAATGGAGCCGGGAAAACCACGACGATGAAATCGATCATCGGTTTGCTGAAGCCAAAAACGGGGACGATCACCTTTCAGGGTGAGCAGGTTCAGGGACTGACTCCGGATCAAATGCTGCGCAGAGGCATCTCACTCGTGCCAGAGGGCAGGGCGATCCTTTCCGGAATGACGGTCATGGACAATCTGGAAATGGGCGCGTATCAGCGGAATGACCGGGAAATTGCCGCTGATCTGGAGAAAGTGTTTCACAGGTTTCCGATATTAGAGGAACGAAAGAAGCAATTGGGAGGCACTTTATCAGGCGGACAGCAGCAGATGCTGGCGATCGCCAGGGCCATCATGTCGCGGCCCAAATTATTGCTGTTAGATGAACCGTCGATGGGGCTTGCGCCGCTGGTCGTTGCGGATATTTTCAGGATTATTAAGGAAATCAACGAGTCGGGAACAACGGTCCTGCTTGTCGAACAGAATGTTCGTCAAGCGTTGAAGGTGGCCCATTACGGTTATGTCCTGGAAACGGGAAAAATTACGCATCACGGCTCTTCCAAAGATCTGCTCAACGATTCACGGATCAAAGAGGCGTATCTTGGACAAGCAGCGAAGTAAGCTCATATCAGATCACAAAGCCGTCCGGTGTCCGGACGGTTTTTCTCACCGCACTGATGCCGTCTTACATCTACACTACCTGTCCGCTCGATAATCTGGCGCTTTCCCGTAAACTGGTATCCCGGTTACGTTAAAGCCCCGATCCTCAACCTACTATCTTTTCAATGTTTCCCGCACCAAGCAATATGAAGTCTAGTTCCAAATCGGCAACAGGAAGGTGCTGTTTGCATCATTCGGTATCAGTCCGCGCATATGTGGCTTCACATAGGGTGCTGAATAAGTAATTGACACGGATTCGATAATGGGCTCAGAAACTCAGGAGCCGCTTGCTCTCAAATTACGTGCAGGTGGTTTTTCATGTAACCATAATCCGCGGACTGAAGGAAATTATAGTTTTGTGGCGAAAATTACTAAAGAGAACCCATCACCCTTATTCCTTAAATTAAGGAGCTGAGCAAAGTTGAGTGAAAAGAAAATTCTCCTGTCGGAAAAAGAGATTCCCACGCATTGGTACAATGTCATGAAGGATATGCCTAATCCGCTGAAGCCTCCGATTAATCCGGGCACCGGAAAACCGGCGGGTCCGGAGGACTTTTCGGCGATTTTTCCACAAGCCTTGATCGCCCAGGAAATGAGCGGCGACCGGTGGGTAGAAATTCCCGATGAAGTCCGCGAATTGTATAAAATTTGGCGGCCGACTCCGATGTTTCGAGCTTACCAACTGGAGAAGGCATTGGGAACGCCGGCGCACATTTATTACAAGTACGAGGGCGTGAGCCCTGCCGGAAGCCACAAGTTGAACACTGCGATTCCGCAAGCGTATTACAACAAAAAAGAAGGCATCAAGCGTCTGGCGACGGAAACCGGAGCGGGTCAATGGGGATCCTCCCTCAGCATGGCCTGCAAATTTTTTGATCTGGAATGTGCGGTGTATATGGTTAAAGTCAGCTATAACCAAAAGCCGTATCGCCGGATTTTAATGAATTCGTTCGGTGCGGAGGTCATACCCAGCCCGTCGGACCGTACGGAATCGGGCCGCGCGGTGCTGGCCCAGAATCCGGATTCGCCCGGATCGCTCGGTGTCGCGATCAGCGAAGCGGTTGAGGATGCCGCCAAACGGGGGGATACCAATTACGCTTTGGGAAGCGTTCTCAATCACGTTATTTTGCATCAGACCGTAATCGGGCAGGAAGCCCTGCTGCAAATGGAAAAAGTCGGCGAGTATCCGGACGTCATTTTCGGCAGCTGCGGCGGCGGCTCAAACTTTGCCGGTTTAGCGTTCCCGTTCCTACACCAGAATTTGACCGCAGGCAAAAAGACCCGTCTTGTTGCAGTGGAACCGGAAGCCTGTCCGACACTCACGCGCGGAAAATTTGCTTATGACTTCGGAGATGTCGCCCAATTGACTCCGATCATGATGATGTACACGCTGGGACACGATTTCATGCCCCCGGGCATTCATGCCGGAGGACTGCGATACCACGGGGATTCCCCGCTGGTCAGCCAGCTTTATCATGACGGTTTGATCGAAGCGGAAGCCTGCGGGCAGACGGATGTGTTCAAGGCCGCTTTGCAGTTTGCCCAGACGGAAGGCATTATTCCGGCACCGGAATCGGCGCATGCCGTCAGCTCTGCCATCAATGAGGCCTTGCGGGCAAAGGAGTCGGGAGAGAAACGGGTTATTCTGTTTAATCTTTCCGGCCACGGCCATTTTGATATGTCTGCATATGAATCGTATCTTTCCGGAAATCTGCAGGATATCCAGTATGATGAAGACGCTTTGAAGCAAAGCCTTGAACGTTTGCCTCAGGTAACATAATAAAAGGTCCTTCCTCGATCGGAAGTTCTGATTCGAACGAAGAAAACGAAAAAACCGTCAAAGTGCGGTTTTTTTCGTTTTCAGAACGAGCAGAAGCAGACCGTTTTCCAGTATAAATGGGCGTTTGTCTGGTTCCGCATAGGCTGATATCTTCATAGCATAAACCGTAGCCTAATCTCTTTTTGAAGAACAGATGGAGGGTGAGCCTATTTTGTTAAACGATGAGCAGTCAGTAAAGAATGAAACGGAACAGCTTCAACAATTTGTTCTAGAATCGGATTTTCGGATTTCCCCATATGGAACATGGTCAGGATATTTGGATCAAGGCTATGTAGCCACTGAAGGAATTTCAGAAAGACCGCCGGTAGGCATGCCGGGAGGATACGGATACGGAATACCATCAGGAAGCGAAGGTGTGCCTGGGATCGCGGGCTATCCGGGCTTCCCGGGGCTGCCAGGAGTTTATATGAGTACGGGGGATCCTGGGGTCACGGGCTTTCCCGGAGCAGCGACAGGAATGTTGGGCTGTTTCCCGGGCTGGTTCACGGGTGGGGTTGTGAATGGAGGAGCTGGCGCTCTTACAGGCGTCTATTCCGGCTTCCCTTGGGGATTGGACGGCGGAGGAACAAGCGCCTTTCCTTGGGGATCAGGCGGAGGAGCAGCAGGGGGCTTTGCCGGAGGCGCAGCGGGCGGGGGAGGAGCAGCAGGGGGATTTGCCGGGGGCGCACCGGGCAGCGAAGGAGCAGGGGGCTTTCCAGGAATCCCTGGAAGAGCATATGATATGATGGACCAAGGCTTTCATCCTGACAACTCCAGGGAATCCCATGTTCGTTATCCCTTTTGGTTTCACCCCGGCTTCGGATACGGCGGCTTCGGTTTCGGTTACCCTTATGGGTTTTATCCGTTTTTCGGATATGGCGGCTTTGGATACCCGGGGTATCTATGGGGGTGGCCATACGTTTTTTCCCCCTGGATATGACAGTGCAGGATGGAAAGGTTGAGCAAGTTTCAATCCTTGGCAGCTGAAGATACTGCCGAGGTATTTTTTTGAAGTTGTCGATTTATTTCGAACATGCTTACATATTAACAGCAATAGGATATAATGTTGTTATCAGCAGCTCGATTATGGATGAATAGGGGTTTTACATGTTTAATTCGGTTGATAACTATCTCTCCTTGATCTTTAATACAGTTTCCGATTTGATCTTTCTGATGGAAGTGACCGAACCGGATCGGTTTGTGTGCGTTATGGTGAATCAGTCCTATATGGATGCGACGGGAATCCACAAAGACCAACTGATTGGAAAGGAAATTTCAGAGATTCTTCCGGAAAAGGAATGCGAGTTTGCTGTTCAAAAATATAAAGAAGCGATCCGCACCAAAAGCCCGATCAAGTACGAAGAGTTCGTAAAACTGCCGAAAAAAAAGCTGATTGTGGAAACAACGCTGACCCCTATATTTGATTCGGACGGAACGTGCCTTCATTTGTTAGGAGTTGCTCATGATATTACGGAACGCAAACAAACGGAAGACAACTATAAAAGATTAACCGCCATCGTTGAAGCTACCACTGATTTCGTGGCCACGTTTGATGCCGAAGGAAAGGTGCTGTACTACAACAAGTCGGCCAGAGGAATGTTGGGCCTTCATGAAGTTGAAGATATTTCAAGTCTTACCATTCTGAACACGCATTCGGAATGGGCCCGAAATCTCCTGATCAATGAAGGGATTCCAAAGGCAGAACAATGCGGCGCATGGGTTGGCGAAACCGCTCTGCAGTACCGCAGAAAGCGGGAAATCCCCGTTTCCCAAGTGATTATCGCCCATAAATCTTCGAGTGATGTCGTGGAATACTATTCAACCATCGCACGGGATATCAGCGACTTGAAATGTGCGGAGGAAAGACAGCGTTTGGCCTCGAAGGTATTTGAGAATATTTCTGAAGGTGTGATCGTTACCGATCCCGAAGGCTATGTATTGTCCGTAAATCCGGCGTTTACAGCCATTTCCGGTTACCAGGAAAACGATCTTTTAGGGACAATACCGAGTACTTTTGAATTTATGAAGGAAAACGAGGAAGACTATCAGCATATGCCATCCGCTCTGTTGGCGGAAGGGGGATGGCAAGGCGAAGTCAGCAGCAAGCGCAAAAACGGAGAGCTCTATTTAACTGAAGTTACCGTCAGTCCGGTTAGGGACAACGCAGAGAAAATATTGAATTATATTATCGTAATCAAGGATATCACAGAACGCAAAAAAACCGAGGAACTTCTCAAGAAATCGGACAGATTGACCGCGATCGGACAAATGGCGGCTGGATTGGCTCATGAAATCCGAAATCCGTTAACCGCCGTCCGCGGCTTCATCCAGTTGCTCCGGTCACAGCCGGAGAGAAGCCGTGAGTATGTTGATGTCGTTCTGTCCGAATTGGACAGGCTGAACTTCATTATCAGCGAATTGCTGGTGCTTGCCAAACCGCAGGCGGTTCAATTTAAGATCAGAGATCTCCGCCTTGTGCTGGAAAGTGTGGTTACATTGATGGAAACCCAAAGCATCATGAAAAACGTTCAGATTGTTACGCAGTTCGATAGCATGCTTCCGATGGTGAAGTGCGAGGAAAATCAACTCAAACAGGTGTTTATCAATATTTTGAAGAATGCAATCGAATCAATAACCAATGGCGGACACATCTCGGTGCTTTTGAAGCGGCATGACGCCGGACATGTAATGGTCAAATTCACAGACAGCGGCTGCGGGATCCCTGAGGATCAATTGATCAGAATCGGAGAGCCTTTCTACAGCACGAAAGACAAGGGAATGGGGTTGGGACTGATGGTCTGCAGCAAAATTATCAAAGAGCATCACGGGAGCATTCACATTACCAGCCGAAACGGCCACGGCACCACTGTCGATGTCATCCTTCCCGCGGAGATTTGATTGCTCCTTCGAGCTGTTTTATGAACAAACTGAAAAACCCTGAAGTTTCATATTTACAAATGGGTGCCGCTCCTCCTATAATGGATGATATTGATTATCAATTATCCGGAGGTCATGGTTCATGCTGCTTTCAAATTGCACAACTGGTGATGAACTGCGCATTATCGATCTATCCGGAGTAAATCATTTGACTCGCAAGCGCTTGCACGATTTGGGAGTGCATGAAGGGATGAAAATTCGTTGTCAAACCGGCATGCTGTTCGGGGGACCGCTCATTTTGTGGGCAGAGGAACAGAAGATCGGAATTCGTCGTAAAGATGCGGCAGGAATCGAGGTTGAACCATTATGATTCAAGTAGCGCTATTCGGAAATCCGAACACGGGAAAAACCTCGTTGTTTAATAAATTAACGGGCTCTTACGAGTATGTCGGAAACTGGAGCGGTGTTACCGTCGAAAAAAAAGTCGGAACCTTGCGAAGCCGGAAGGGAACATTGATCGATCTTCCGGGAATTTACAGCTTGAATCCTTTGTCTCTTGATGAAAGCGTTCCCGTTAATTTTTTGCTGGAGGAATCCTTTACATCAATCCTGAATATTGTCGATGCTTCCAAGCTGGCCAGAAATTTGCACTTGACGATACAGCTTTTGGAATACGGCCAACCGGTTGTGCTGGCTTTGAATATGACGGATGTCGCCCGAAGCCGCGGCTTTCATATCGATGAGAAAGCTCTCTCTGCTCAACTCGGCGTGCCTGTTTTTCCGATCGTGGCGCGCAAAGGGGAAGGCTGTGATGAATTAGGGGGATGGGTCGCGAGGGAAGACCGTTCCCGGCATCCTTCTCTTGTTATTGACTATGGAGTTGAACTGGAAGAAGCGATTCGGCAGCTAATTTCACGATTGCCGGCGATCGGGCGTCTGAATCCGAGATGGCTGGCTTTGCGTTTCTTCGAAGGAAATTCATCCGTTGTTAAGTTATTGGAAAAATATGTAGAACACGACTTTTTGCGGCGATTGATTCAAGACACGGAGCAGAACATTTTCGCCGCCAATCCGGCGAAATCATTGTCCCGGTACATTCATGACGTTCGTCAGGCGCATATTCAACGGATGATCGAACAAGCTGTTGTTATCGAAAAAAAAGCGGGAAGATTGCTTACAGATTCGATCGATGCCGTCGTGACCAATCGTTTTTTGGGCATTCCGGTTTTTTTGCTGGTTATGTTTTTGATTTTCAAATTCACGTTTGATTGGCTTGGATCCCCAGCGGTAGATGTGCTGGACGCTTTTTTTTCCGGTCGATTGACGGCGGTGCTTGAAAAGCTGCTTAACGCCATGGGAGCAGGGGCTTTCGTCAAGGATTTGATTCTGAATGGGATCGTAGCCGGAGTCGGCGGTATTGTTGTTTTTGTTCCGCAAATCATGATCCTGTTTTTTTTCATTTCATTTATTGAGGATTCGGGTTATATGGCCCGTGTGGCGGTGGTCATGGATCGGGCGATGCAAGCCGTCGGTCTGAACGGAAAAGCCTTTATTCCGATGATTATCGGTTTTGGCTGCAATGTTCCGGGAGTCATGGCGGCAAGGACGATCGAGCAGCACAAAGAACGCTTGCTGACCATTTTGCTGACTCCGCTGATGTCGTGTTCAGCCCGCCTTTCCATTTACAGCTTGTTTGTTGCGGCATTTTTCGCCGAGCATCAGGGGCTGATTGTTTTTTCGCTTTATATGCTGGGCATCCTTGTTGCCTTTATTGTTGCGAAGATTCTTTCCACGACCATGCTGAAAAACGAAAGTTCCATGTTTCTTGTCGAACTGCCGCCCTACCGGCTGCCTCAGCTTTCCATATTGCTTAGAAGCACCTGGGATAAAGGGAAAGGGTTTGTGAAAAAAGCGGGAACTTTGATTTTCGGCGGTTCGGTCATTATTTGGCTGCTGGCCAATACCGGTCCCGGGGGCTTCAATGTCGGCATTGATGAAAGCTTCCTCGCGCTGTTCGGCGGTATTCTCGCACCGCTTCTGACGCCGCTCGGATTTGGCACCTGGCAGGCCGGCTCCGCGTTTGTTTCGGGCTTTCTAGCCAAGGAAGCGGTAGTTTCAACCATGAATATTATTTATTTTGTCCCGGATACGAACTCTTTACGAGGCTTGATTACGGAATTTTTCAGCCCGCTTCAAGCATACAGCTTTTTGGTTTTCACATTGCTGTATATTCCATGCTTATCGACTGTCGCCGTGATCAGCAAAGAAAGCGGTTCGCGCCGATGGGCGGCGTTTTCCATCATATATTCTTTAGCTGCAGCTTATGCGGTCTCCTTGCTGATCTACCAGGGGGGACGTTTGTTGGGATTCCACTAAGGACGGGGGACTGCAAATGTTCATCAACGGCCTGATGGCTCTGCTTATATTCGGTTATGCAGGATGGACCTTGTATCGGTTTGTGAAAAAAAGCCGTCAAGGACAATGCGCAACCTGCTCAATTCAAAAAACCTGCCAAACCAAGTGCTCCGGAACTGCTTGCGGACCCTCATGCTTCGGAGTGAACATGCAGAGCCATGCGAGCAAAGATTAATCGATTTTCTGCTTATTTGATCCTCTTGTTTGTTGCCGCATACTATGTGAATTACTTTGTCAAGCTTCCGGCTTTGAACGGTTTCATGTCTTTCCTGGCGCTGCTGTTCCTATTAATATGCCTGCCCCGGTTACCGGGAAAGTCGCTGCTGTTCATGCTGGTCATCCTTTTTTTATCGTTTTCGGTTTCCTACTTCAACTCAAGCCCGACGATCCTGTGGGACGGCTTGAGACAATTGGAATCAATCATACCCATCATTGTCGTATCACCGGTAATCGGGTTTGTTTTTGCTTATCGCAAGCATTTCGCCAGCTTGCTGATCCTCACAGAAAAATGGATTACAAAAAAATGGAAATATTTTTTCGGGATTACCATCTTGTCTCATTTGATATGCTCACTCATGGTTCAAAGCGGAATCATCACCGTGTATCAGCTCATTAACAGCGGAACTGAACAGAAAGGACTTCACGCACCCAAAGAATTTCAGAGTACCGCCATTATTAGGGGATATACCTTAATGATGCTGTGGTCCGTCTTTTCACCGGGATTTGCCTATGCCAGCCAAAATCTCGGTGTGAATTTCGTTGAGATGATCATGCTTGGAATAGGCCTCGCTTTGATCGGGATCGTGATCAGCGTATTGATTTATTATTTTAAAAATCGCGACGAAGCCAATCAGCAAATCCAACCGGATGAAAAGGATGACAGCCAGCGGTTGCCTTTGCGCGAACACCGGAAGAGAGCTGCGGAGCTCGTCGTCCTGTTTGCATTGTTGATTCTGCTTATAGTGATCTTCGTGGAAGTCTTCGCCTTTCCGATTCTAACCGCTGTACCGATTGTCGTGCTGTTTACCGTCGTTTTGTATTTTGGCGTCTTCTCCGATATTCCGTTTTTCATTCGGAATCTGATGAGCTTTGTTCGCAATCAATTGTCCGGCAAATATAAAGAGTTGACTCTGCTGTTTGTAATGGGCGTTTTTATCACTGCGCTGGAAGATTCGGGTTTGGCCAAACGGTGGTTCGAGCTGTTTCTTTCCTTTGTCGGCACGTACCATTTAAACGTCTATATCTTTTTGGTTCTAATGGTTATTTTCATCGGCGCAATCGGCTTTCCGCCAATTCCGCTGCTCGTTATCATCGCCAATATCATCAGCACGATTCCGATCGGCAAATCCCCGGAATTATTCATGCCGTCCTTGCTGATCGGCACCACGATATCCTTGATGCTGTCTCCGGTTACGGTGCCACTGATGATCATGAGCAATTTGAACGGATTGTCTATGTTGCGCAACGGATTTGTATGGAATTATATGTTCGGTATTGTTTTTTTATTAGTATCGATTGCTTACATACTTTTATTGGAAATGCTGCTGTAAAGCCAGAAAATCAATCTTGTTTTTTTTGCAGAAAATACTCGCTAGAAGCGCAGCGAAAATGTTAAGATAAGGGAAGCCAATTTAGATAAAAATAATAATAGTCGCTAAGTGGAGGGAAAGCATTGTCGAATAAGATCAAGCCATTTAACAGAATACTTGTTGCCAACCGCGGCGAAATTGCCACTCGCATTTTTCGTGCCTGTAACGAATTGAATATCCGCACGGTGGCGATCTATTCGGAACAGGACAGCACAGCACTCCACCGCTTTAAAGCGGATGAGTCCTATTTGGTTGGTAAGGGCAAAGGACCGATTGAAGCGTATTTGGATATCGAAGGGATACTTGAACTGGCGAAGCGGTATGAAGTGGATGCGATTCATCCGGGATACGGCTTTCTAGCGGAAAACGACGAGTTTGCGAAGCGCTGCGAAGAAGAGGGGATCGTCTTTATCGGTCCCGCTTGGGAACAAATCCGGATGTTCGGAGACAAGGTGTCTGCCCGCCAGGCTGCAGTTGCCGCCGGAATTCCCGTCATTCCGGGAACGCCCGAGCCGGTAAGCTCGCTGGAGGAAGCGATGATTTTCGCCAAAAACCACGGGTACCCGATTATTATAAAAGCTGCCGCCGGCGGCGGAGGCAGGGGGATGCGGATCGTCCGCAAGGCGGAGGAGCTGCAGAGCGCTTTGGAACGGGCGCGATCGGAAGCCAAGTCGGCTTTCGGGAACGGTGCCGTGTATTTGGAAAAATATTTGGAAAAGCCCAAGCATATTGAGGTACAGGTTCTGGGCGACCGTTACGGCAATGCCGTTCATTTGTTTGAGCGGGACTGCTCGATTCAGCGCCGCCATCAGAAAGTGGTGGAGATTGCACCCAGCTTGACACTGGATGAAGAGCTTCGCAATGCCATCTGTATGTCCGCCCTGCAGTTGACCCAATCCGTCGGATATTTTAATGCGGGAACGGTGGAGTTTCTGGTAACTCCGGACAACAGCTACTATTTTATCGAGGTCAATCCCCGCATTCAAGTCGAGCATACGATTACAGAGCTTATTACGGGAATCGACATTGTGCAGTCACAGATTCGAATTGCCGAAGGCTATGCTTTGACGGATCCGGAAGTGGATATTCCCGCGCAGCAGGAAATCCGCACTTCGGGATTTGCCATCCAATGCCGGGTGACCACGGAGGATCCGGAGAACGATTTCCTTCCCGAGACCGGGAAAATCACCCATTATCGTTCTGCAGGAGGATTCGGCGTCCGCCTGGATGCAGGAAACGCCTATTCCGGGGCCAACATTACCCCGCATTACGACTCTCTGCTCGTCAAGGTATGCACACATGCCCACACGTTTGCCAAAGCCTCTACCAAAATGTCGAGGGCTTTGAAGGAATTCCGGATTCGCGGGGTCAAAACGAACATCCCTTTTCTAGAAAATGTAGTCCAGCATGAAAAGTTCTTGAATGGCGAATACGACACTTCCTTTATCGATACTCACCCCGAACTGTTTGAGTTTCCGCAGCGAAGGGACCGGGGTACGAAAATCTTGTCCTATATCGCGCAAACGGTTGTCAACGGCCATCCGGGCATTCCAAAGCTGGACAGCCGTCCAGAGTTACCGGAGCCGAGGATACCTCAGGTTTCTGCATCGGTTCCCCATCCTCCGGGTACGAAACAGATTTTGGATGCTCATGGACCTGAAGGATTGGTTCAATGGATTCGCGATCAGAAGAAGCTGCTGATCACGGATACGACCTTCCGCGATGCCCACCAGTCGCTTTTGGCTACGAGACTGCGGTCGTATGACATGCTGCAGATTGCCGAGCAAACCGGCAAATTAGCCTCCGGATTGTTTTCTCTCGAAATGTGGGGAGGCGCTACCTTCGATACGTCAATGCGCTTCATGAATGAAGATCCCTGGCAGAGGCTGTCTGCACTCCGTGAGAAAATTCCGAATGTGCTGTTCCAGATGCTGTTCCGCGGCTCGAATGCAGTCGGCTATGCCAATTACCCGGACAATGTGATCAAGGAATTCATCCGCCACTCAGCCGAAACGGGAATTGACGTGTTCCGCATTTTCGACAGTCTGAACAATCCTGACGGCATGTTCCTGGCGATCGAGGCGGTTCGGGAAACCGGAAAAATTGCGGAAGCGGCGATTTGCTACACCGGTGATATTCTGGATCCGTTGAGAGATAAGTATTCCCTGCAATATTATGTGAAGCTGGCCAAGCAGCTGGAACAGGCAGGCGCGCATATTCTTGCGATCAAGGATATGTCCAATCTGCTGAAGCCGTATGCGGGATATGAATTGGTCAAGGCATTGAAAGCGGAGATAGGCATTCCGATTCATTTGCATACGCATGATACAAGCGGCAATGGAGGGGCGCTGCTCCTTAAAGCGGTTGAGGCGGGCGTCGATATCGTGGATGCGGCGCTGAGCTCGATGTCCGGCATGACCTCACAGCCGAGCTTGAACGCATTGATCTACGCTCTCCAGCGGCAGGAGCGCGATACGGAGCTGGATCCGCTCCCATTCCAGAAGCTGTCCGATTATTGGGAGGATGTCCGCCGTTACTATGCGCCGTTTGAATCGGGTTTGCGATCCACCAATGCGGAAATCTACCGCCATGAAATGCCGGGCGGTCAGTACAGCAACCTGCAGCAGCAGGCTAAATCGGTTGGACTGGAAAGTCGCTGGGAAGAGGTCAAAGAAATGTATTCAACCGTCAACCGGATGTTCGGAGACATCGTGAAGGTAACTCCCTCCTCCAAGGTGGTCGGCGATATGGCCTTGTTCATGGTCCAGAACAATTTGACCGAGCAGGATGTATACGAAAGAGGGGACAGCCTGTCCTTTCCGGAATCGGTCGTTCAGATGTTCCAGGGCTATTTGGGGCAGCCCCCGGGAGGCTTTCCGGAACGCCTGCGCGACATTATCCTGAAGGGCCGCGAATTCTTCACGAGACGTCCCGGTGAATTCCTTGCGCCCGCCGATTTTGATGCGATTCGTGTGAAGCTGGATGAGGAATTCGAATATCCCGTCAATGATCTTGAAGTCATGTCGTACATCATGTACCCTGAGGTGTTTCGGAACATGAAGAAACGCGTGGAGGAATTCAGCGATCTATCCGTACTGGATACGCCGACATTCTTCCATGGGCTGGACCTCGGGCAGGAAGTGCTGGTGGAAATCGAAAAGGGCAAGACGCTCATTATCAAGCTCGTATCGGTGGGAGAAGTGCAGCCCGACGGCATGAGAACGATCTATTTTGAGCTGAACGGACAGCCACGCGAAGTCACCGTACGGGATGTTTCCGCTAAAGTGCTGGTGGAGCAGCGAAGAAAGGCGGATCCGGAAAACCCGTCTCATCTCGGCGCATCCATGCCGGGCAAGGTGCTGAAGGTAATGGTCAAAGCGGGCGATGAGGTGAAAAAAGGAACCCCGCTGATGGTGACCGAAGCGATGAAAATGGAAATGACCATTCAGTCCCCTTACGACGGGATCATAAAAGAAATCTTTACAAAAGACAACGATGCGATACAAGCCGGTGATTTGTTGTTGATTATTGAGGCAATCTAGCGCTGGAAGCTAAATAATCGGACCACGATAGGGAATGTGGGGCAAGGTCGAAGGATGGGCAATCCTCCCTTTATTTCGAGTCTGTCAGGCAAGCGGAGCTGCGGGAAGCCTGCAGAATCATTGGAATCCGTGGAATCTCATTTTTTGGATCATCGGGATAAAACGCTTGAATTTATCGATCCGCAGAGCTTGCAGCAGCGGATCGCTGAACTCATTCAACAGGTCGAGCCTGACGTGATGCTGACGTTTCGCGAACAATGGGAGGCATCCCGATCATTGTGCCATAGGAAAAGCGGCGACCGCCGCTTTTCATTTCTTTATTGAGCATTCGCTGCAGGCGAATATGAGCCGTTCCCCATGGTATCTCTATTTCATCTCGTTTGGCCAACAGATGAAAACATCATATGCATCGGACGGAATCGCAAGCGAGCAGGTGACGCGTATCGATATCAGCGGCAGTCTTTCTCGGAAAATGCTGGCTTTTCGTGCCCACCGCTCGCAAACCGAGTGCTTGGAATGGCTCTGGGGAAGCGATGAGGGAAGAAAGTAACGATTTGCATTTGCTTCAGGTTATCACTATTTGATCGTTTTTTTGTCAGAATGGCACGTTTCCTTTGCTTTTTACTTGATATTTGCGGACGGTCTGATAAGATAAAACTCGTATGGCCAGTATATGATAAAGGCGGTAATCGAACTAATGATAAGTACAGAACGTGTGACATTGCGTTACGGAAGCAGGGCGCTTTTTGAGGATGTCAATATTAAATTCACCGAGGGAAATTGCTATGGTTTGATCGGGGCGAACGGCGCCGGGAAGTCAACCTTTCTTAAAATACTATCCGGGGAAATCGAGCCAACCGCCGGACATGTGCATATCACCCCAGGTGAAAGACTGGCTGTTTTAAAACAGAACCATTTTGAATACGATGAATATCCCGTGCTGGAAACAGTGATCATGGGGCATGAAAAGCTCTATTCGATCATGAAAGAAAAAGAACAGATTTACGCCAAACCGGATTTCTCCGATGAGGACGGAATGCGTGCCGCCGAATTGGAAGGCGAGTTTGCGGAATTGAACGGCTGGGAAGCGGAATCCGAGGCTTCCAGTTTATTGATCGGACTCGGGATCGGCAAACCGCTTCATGAATTGAAAATGAGCGAGCTTCCGGGAACCGATAAGGTTCGTGTCCTGCTGGCCCAAGCGCTGTTCGGCAATCCGAACATTCTGCTGTTGGACGAACCCACAAACCATCTGGATTTGGCGTCGATCAGCTGGCTGGAAAATTTTCTTTCCAAATTTGAGGGGACCGTCATCGTCGTTTCCCATGACCGCCACTTTTTAAATCAGGTATGTACGCATATCGCCGATATCGACTTCGGCAAAATCCAGTTGTATGTCGGCAACTATGACTTCTGGTATGAATCCAGCCAGTTGGCCTTGACGCTGCAAAGAGAATCGAATAAGCGAGTCGAAGAAAAGCGCAAGGAATTGGAAGAATTCATTCGCAGATTCAGCGCGAACGCCTCCAAATCCAAGCAGGCGACTTCCCGTAAAAAGCTGCTGGAGAAGCTGACCCTGGAAGATATCCGACCGTCCAACCGCAAATATCCGTTCATTCATTTTAAGTCGGAACGAGAGGCCGGCAAGCAGATCTTGTCCATCCTGCAATTGAGCAAAAAGTCGGAAGATGAAACGATTCTGAACCGTTTCACATTGACCGTCAACAAGGGAGATAAAATCGCTTTTGTCGGACCGTACGGAATCGCGGCGACGACGCTGTTTCAGATTCTGATGGGCGAGGAGAAAGCGGATGAAGGGAGCTTCTCCTGGGGAGTCACGACAACACAAGCCTATTTTCCCAAGGATAATTCAAGCTACTTTCAAAGTGATTTGAATTTGATCGATTGGCTTCGCCAATATTCCAAGGATCAGGACGAATCCTTTATCCGCGGATTCTTGGGAAGAATGCTGTTCTCCGGCGAAGAAGCTTTGAAGAAAGCGAATGTGTTGTCGGGAGGTGAGCGGGTTCGCTGCATGCTGGCCAAAATGATGCTGACCGCTCCGAATGTGCTAATCCTGGATGAACCGACCAACCATTTGGATCTCGAGTCGATCACGGCATTGAATAACGGTTTGATGCAGTTTGACGGCACCATCCTGTTCACTTCGCATGACCACCAATTCGTGCAGACGGTTGCCAATCGGATCGTTGAAATCACTCCGGACGTGTTTACGGACAGACTCTGCACGTTCGATGAATATCTGGAAGGTGCGGAACAAAGGAGAGCATGAGGAAAGCTTCGGATAGCTCCTCGCCTTCCAGACGAGGCTGACGGAATAGCGGAATAATCGGCTTAGAAATCTATTATAAAACAGAATTCACCTCTGCCCGGCAGAGGTGAATTCTGTTTCAGGTTAAATTCTTCGTGATGTTTACCTGCTCTTTTTTGCCGTTCGATTTCCTCCGCCAGCTCATTCAAATAGGTCCAGCGTTCAATCAGCTCCTCCAGCCGCTGCTCCAAGCTTTGCTGGGTTTTCGCCAATTCCTGAAGACGTTCGAAATCGCTTCCCGCAGCATCGATCGCATGCGACGTTTCCTCGAGCTCTTTTTCCGCATCGGCAATCCATTGATCGATTTGCTCGTAATCCCGCTGCTCTTGAAATGAAAATTTCAGCTGTCGGATTCTATGGTTTTCCGGAGCGGAATCTTTGGCCTTTTCCTTCTGCTTGGCTTCTCCATCGGCTTGCTCGGAATTCATTTCCGTCTGCGTGCGAAAATTCCGGTAATCCGTATAGTTTCCGGTATGATGCTGAATTATGCCGCCGCCTTCGAACGATAAAATCGTTTCCGCAATACGGTCCAAAAAATATCTGTCGTGGGATACGGCGATCACCGCGCCTGGAAATTCGTCGATGTATTCCTCGAGGATCGTTAATGTCTGAATATCCAAATCGTTCGTCGGTTCATCGAGCAGAAGGACATTGGGCGAACTCATCAGGATCCTGAGCAAAAACAAGCGGCGTTTTTCACCGCCGGACAATTTGTGGATGACCGACCACTGCGAATCCGGAGGGAACATGAACTTTTCGAGCATTTGCGAAGCGCTGATCAAGGCTCCGTCTGCCGTTCTAATGTTTTCAGCCGCTTCCTTGATATATTCAATGACCCTGAGCGAAGGGTTCAACTCATCGCTTTCCTGAGAGAAAAATCCGATTTTGACGGTGGGACCTGTCTCGATCACGCCATCATCAGGAGACAATTGTCCGGCAATCAGCTTCAACAGCGTCGATTTGCCGCTGCCGTTCGGGCCGATGATGCCGATGCGGTCGTTCTTCTGCACAATGCGGCTGAAATCCTTGATCAGGCTCCGATCTGCAAACGTTTTGCAGACGTCCTGCAGCTGAATGACCTTCTTGCCCAGCCTGCTGCCGGCCAACGCCATATCAAGCTCATTGTCGAAGGAATCCGGCTTGGACTGCTGGAGCTGCTCGAATCGGTCAATGCGCGCTTTTTGTTTGGTCGTCCGAGCCTTGGCCCCGCGGCGGATCCACTCCAGCTCGCGCCTAAGCAGATTTTGCCGTTTAAGCTCCGAGGCTTTCTCCTGCTCAAGCCTTTCCGCCTTCTTTTCCAGGAAATGGCTGTAGTTCCCGCCATAGCTGTAGAGCTTTCCTTGGTCGAGCTCAATAATCCGGTTGGCGGCGCGGTCCAGGAAATAGCGGTCATGCGTAATCATGAGCAGCGAGGTGCCGCTTCTTTTTAAATGCTGTTCGATCCAATCTACAGCTTGGGTATCGAGATGGTTGGTCGGTTCGTCCAGAATCAGCAGATCCGCCGGGTTGATGAATACGCTTGCCAGCAGCACCCGCTTGCGTTGTCCCCCGGAAAGCTGTTCCATCCTCATGCCGTATTCCTCAATCCCGAGTTTTGAAAGGATTTTCTTAGCCTCGGCTTCCAGCTGCCACGCGTTGGCGGCGTCCATCCGGGCGCTCAATTCGATGAGCCGCTGCTGCGGATTGTTCTCCTTTATCCCGTCATGCATCATTTGCATCGCGGTTTCGTATTCGAGCAGCAGCTGCATGATCGGTGATTGGCCTTTAAAGATTTGCTGGAGCACAGTTGCATCAGGATCATAGGGAGGATTTTGGGGCAAGTACTGTATGGTTAAGCCGTTGGCTGAGCTCACGCTTCCCGCGTCCGGCTGCTCGACGCCGGCAATCAGCTTGAGAAATGTCGATTTGCCCGTACCGTTGATGCCGATCAGACCGACGCGGTCTCCCTGATCCATGTAAAAGGAGATGCCGTCCAGCAATCGTTTCATGCCAAAGCTCTTGGATAGGTTGTCTGCAGCGATGATATTCATGAGTGTTCGATACTCCTGTCCTATACTTTGATGTCATTAAGCATAGCACATTTCGCAGTTGGATAGGATGGATTTATTCTAGGAAAACTGTTATACTATCACGAAAATTCATTTGCCATGAAAATGGCATGGGATGTCTGAGTGAATATTGCGATTAGAAAAGGCGGGGACTTGATGAACGATGCATTTCATGCTTTAGGCATCCGGCCGGAATTGACCGATGCTCTGCGTAAACACGGAGTAACCTTGCCTACCCCGGTTCAGGCCAAATCTATTCCTTATCTGTTGTCCGGACGGGATGTATTTGTGCAGTCCCAGACGGGTACAGGCAAAACGGCGGCTTTTGTGCTGCCGATTCTGCAAAACATCGATGCTCGGGAGCAGGCCGTTCAGGCGCTCATTATCACCCCGACACGGGAGTTGGCCATTCAGATAACTGAGGAAATCAAGAAATTGGCTCCGGCCGTCGGTTCAACGGTGCTGGCCGTCTACGGGGGACAGGATGTGGAAGGCCAAATCCGCAAATTAAAAGGAGCGACCC
Source organism: Ferviditalea candida (assembly GCF_035282765.1). Classification (GTDB taxonomy): domain Bacteria; phylum Bacillota; class Bacilli; order Paenibacillales; family KCTC-25726; genus Ferviditalea; species Ferviditalea candida. Next base: position 119,851 of record NZ_JAYJLD010000009.1, read on the forward strand.
ATATTGTGGTCGCCACTCCGGGCAGATTGCTCGATCATTTAAGAAGAGACACGATACAGCTGTCAAGGGTCGCCCGGCTTGTCATTGATGAGGCCGATCAAATGCTGGATATGGGTTTTCTCCCCGAGGTGGAGGAGATTCTCCGGCAAACTCCGGCCAGCCGGCAAACGATGCTGTTCTCAGCGACCCTCCCGGACTCCGTTCGGCGATTGGCCAAGCAATACTTGGGTGAGCCGGCGGATATCCGCATTCAGGGCAGCCAAATCACCTTGGAAGGGATCAAGCAGTTTGTGATCGAAACCACCGATCGAGCCAAGCAGCAAGCGCTGATTCACAGGATCGAGCAGGATCGGCCCTTTCTCGCCGTGGTTTTCTGCCGCACCAAAATTCGCGCCAAAAAGCTGACGGAAGCGCTGCTTGCCCATGGGATGAACGTGGATGAGCTGCATGGAGATCTCTCCCAGGCCAAACGCGAATTGGTGATGAAACGGTTCCGCTCGGCGGATCTACAAATTCTTGTCGCTACCGATGTGGCTGCGCGCGGCCTCGATGTCGAAGGCATCACGCATGTGTATAATTACGATATCCCGCTTGACGCTGAGAGTTACATTCACCGGACCGGCCGAACGGGAAGAGCGGGGAAAAAGGGTACGGCTGTCACCTTTGTTGCACCGAAGGACCGCAGCTATCTTCAGCGGATTGAGCAGGGGATCGGAACCGCTCTGGAGCGGCGAAGCGCTGACCTGCCCGGATTGGCGCCAAGCGGCTGGAGAGAGCCGGATGCAGATGGACCGAAGCGTGCCGGCAAGACGGACGTGAAGAAGGATGGGCGCGGTCGAAGAGCGCAAGCTCGTACCGGACAGCGTGCGGATTCGCGGCAGCAGCGGAAGGGTGATGAAAGGAGCTCGCGCCGTAATGAAAACAGCAAGCAAGGCAGAGGCGGCAAAAATAGATCTATCACATGTAAAGGCAACAAAAACAGCGGCAGCAGCGGCAGGGCTGGTGCAAGAAACGGAAATCTTGGCGCGAGAGGCAGAAGAGGGCGTTAGTCAATCAAATCGCTGTGGTTAGACAAGCGAATATCCATGATAGACGTCCAATGTCATTTTCATGTCACCAGCGGATAATGAAAATGGAGCGCGATGCGTCCTCGAAGAATTACAATGAATTGATTTTTAGAGGAAATGAATTTTCAAGATAAACGCGGTTTCTTCGCGACTGAATCGAACATATTCTGACATAACGAATGTTTGATCTGAAAGGAGAAGCCCGTCATGAATGTCTTTCTCGATGACACCCGGCCGCAGCCGGAAGGCTATGTTGGGGTCAAGACGACAAAGCAAGCGATTGAGGCATTAAGAAAGCATTCCATTCAAATTTTATCGCTGGATTACGATCTGGGCCGCGGGATGCCGAAAGGAATTGAGGTGGTGCGGTTCATGGTGAGGCACAGCAAATATCCAAACCATATTATTCTGCATACTGCCAATCCAATCGGCCGCAGACGGATGTATGACTTGCTGATGGCACACAAGCCGGACCGCGTGAAGGTTACGATTCATCCGCTCCCGTGGATTTAAACAAGCTGTTCAGTTCATGAAAATTATTTTCCGAATAGACCTTAATGCCGTGACGGCGAAGGAGAGCCGCCGTGACTCCGAAGCCCGGCTGTTTTTGCTTGGAGAATGAGCCGTTGTAGATCAACGTACTGCCGCAGGAAGGGCTGGATTCCTTTAAGATCGCATATGCGGCGCCTACGGCTTGAGCGGTTTTCAAGGTCTGTTCGGCTCCCCTGATAAATTGTCGAGTAACATCTTCTCCCAACGAATTGATCACCTTCGCGCGTCCGTCCAGGACGTCGGCTCCGTTGCCGCCTACAATTTCTGCGGGATGACGAGGGGTAGGAAGTCCGCCCAATTGTTCCGGACACACCAAGACCGCCTTTCCCGCCCGCAGCAATTCGGCCAATTCATCGATGTAATTGTCCTTCCCGTCAAAGCGCGTGGCCAAACCCGCCAGACAAGCACTGATGACAATCATCATGTCCCCCCTTTGTTAATATTGCGAAATTATGTTGACGCTTACAAAACAATATTCCCCACAAAGACGAATGTATGTATAATGATTGTAGGATGTACGCTGCACTAATCATAACGGTTTAATTCGAAATTATCAATTTGCTTGCATCATACGGGAGGTCCATGGTGAACAAAGGTCTATTTAAACAAGAGCATGCGGAAGGATCGAAATTTTATTACGGTTATGTCATCGTCTTTTTATCGTTTCTGGTCTTGTTCGCATCCATGGGGATCCGGGGAACGTTTGGAACTTTTGTGACTCCATGGGAAACGACATTCGGAGCAAGCCGGCTTACGGTCAGCTTCGTTTCCTTTACCAGTTTGGTCATTTTTGGCATTAGCATTGTGGCTGCAGGAAGGTTGTCGGATCGGTGGGGACCGCGCAAGGTGCTGTCGCTGGGGCTTTTCATTCTGGGAATTTGTATGGCGGCTTCTTTCTTTGCGAAGACGATATGGCATTTAGCGATCCTGTATGGGGTATTGGCTTCCGTAGGCTTCGGATTCACCTCCAACGTGACGGTATCGGTCGCGATTGTCAGATGGTTCAAGCAAAAGCAGGGACTGATGATCAGCATCATTGTTTTGGGAATGGCCGGGGGTCCGACATTATTTGCCCCGATGAATATTTATCTGATTGATTGGATCGGCTGGCGCTGGATGTTTGTGATATACGGCGCGATTTATGCGCTGATTCTTACCCCGTTGTATTTCTTCCTGTACAAAGACCGGCCCGCAGCCGCTCCGGCTGCGGAACCGCCGGTTCAGGAGCGGGCAAAGAAGTCCGCCAAAACAACCGGAGTACGGCCGGCGTCGATACTTAGGCAGCCTGTAACCTGGATGCTCGTTATTCCGTATGTGATCTGCGGTTTTACCGATATCGGATTGATTCAGACGCATCTGGTTCCGTTAGGAGAAGACCGTCATTTTTCGAATACGACGATGGCTGATGTGATGCTGGTATATGGAGTGCTAAATATTATCGGAACGGTGGGGGTCGGTTATTTGACCGATCTGATGAGCAGCAAGAAGATTCTTTTTATGTTATACAGCCTTCGAGTCGTAGGCTTGCTGATTTTGAGCTTTACGAACGATTCGGTTTGGTTGTTCATATTTGCTGCGATGTACGGCCTTACGGATATCGCGACGATAGCTCCGTTTACGATGCTTTGCAGCAAAATATACGGTGTGGAGCGAATGGGATCGGCATTCGGTTTCATCAGCTTTTTTCATCAGTTCGGAGCCGCGGCGGGGTCTTTGGTTCCCGGAATCCTGTTTGGAATTTCCCATAATTACGCGTCCACGCTTTGGTTGAGCACCGGACTGCTGGTCTTTAATTCAATTATGATACTCTCAGTAAATGAATCAAGAACAACAAAAGCCGCCGTATCCGTGAACAGTGCTTGATATTCTCTTATTCCACAGACTCCAAGGCTTCTTTGGCCATGATCTGAAGCGTGACGTCATCCATCGGCGGATTGTGCAGTCCCGCGCGGACATCACGGTAATAGCGTTCCAGAGGATTAGCCTTCAACAGGCTTTGTCCGCCGACGATGCGCATGGCTGAATCAACGATTTGCAGCGCGGAATTGGTCGCCACATATTTGGCTGCGGCCAATTTCCCCTGCATTTTGGAACGCTGTTCCGGATGTTTGTCCCATCGCTCGGCGACTTGATACAGAACGGTTCTTGCCGTGAATAATTCCGTCTCCATTCTTCCGATTCGTTCGCGCACGCCGGGTAGCTCGGAAATGGGCTTTTGCAGGCTGTTGGGATGATAATTTTTGGCGAAGCGTACGGCGAAATTTCTTGCTGCGGCGGCAATGCCGAGATAGGTGGCCGGAATATGCAGCAGCCATCCGCTTCCATCCTTGGCTTTTTGCTCAGTTCTGGACGTAAACCTCCGGACAAGCGCGTCTTTGGGAAGCCTGACCTGCTTCAGCAGCAAGTCGTGGCTGCCTGTGGCGCGCATGCCGAGGCTGTTCCAGGTTTCCACAATCTCCAAACCGGGAGTCCCACCGGGAACAAGAAATTCGCCGGTGTCTTCCTCGCCTTCAATCGAAGCCGTAACGATGATATGCGTCAATATCGGACTAAGCGTGCTCCAAGTCTTATGTCCGCTTAATTCCCAACCGTCGGTGTTCATCCGCGCCGTCGTCTCCGGCCGTCCGCCTCTGCTCGGGCTTCCTGTGGCCGGTTCCGTGGCGCAGCTGTTGATCAATGCGCCATGCTGGAGCACATTTTCGCATAATTGCCTAAATTGACGCTCATCCCAAACCCGTGCGTCTCTTAAGTTCATGATCATGCCCAAATGCCAGCCGAGTCCGAGCGCCGTCGATCCGTCTCCCTGGGCTAGGACGTCCAGCAGCAAGAGCATGTCATACAATGAGATCCCTTGCCCGCCGTATTGCTTAGGCACGGTCAGCGCCGTAATTCCGGCATTTCGCAAATCCTGAAAATTCTCAAACGGAAATGAACCCTCCCGGTCATGTTTTTCCGCACGTTCGGCGAATTTGGAAGCCAGGTCGGCGGCTTTCTTTAGTAAGCTTTGCTGACGCGAATCGATGATGAAGTCATCCAAAGAATTAGCAATCATACTGTTTTATCCTCCACGTTGATATAAATAGTTTTTGGCAGAAGTGAATTTTCAGGATGGATAGATTTTTTTAATAGTTTATGATATATTAACGATATGTTTATGGGATATATATGTTATGGTTTATTACATAAAAATGATATGTTTAGCGTGTATATTCCACATTCCTCATATTACCTTTTGATTTTTGAATAATCAATATGAACTGTCCTTCCATGGCTTTTTTCAAGGCATTTTGCCCAAAAGCGGATAGAATATCGTATAATGTTCATAAGATGGTAAGCAGATTCGAAAAATCCATCAGAGGAGGATATTCATGAATGTCGAGTTCCGTCTTGATCAGCTGCAGAGCCAGAAGCTTTTGATGACACCCGAATTGCAGCAGTCCATTCAGGTCCTTCAATACTCTGCTGACGAACTGTTTTCATTCTTGCAGGAGCAGGCCAACGAAAATCCGATCATCGAAATCGACTGGCCGTTCTTTGATGCCAATCGGAAGCGCAAGACGAAAGGCTCTAATCATAACGATGAAAATATGGATTTGATCGCAAATTTGTCCGGCCAAGCCGATACTTTGGAAGAAAGAATCATGAACCAGCTGCGTTTAATCGATTATACACCTGAACTTTTTAAAGCGGTTTCATTTTTTGCGGGCAATTTGGATGATTCGGGCTATTTGACGATCAGCTTGTCCGAAGCTGAGCAATATCTTCATCTTCCCGCACCAACCATCGAAAGGGCGCTGCATATTCTGCAATCGTTCGATCCCCCCGGAATCGGCGCCCGGGATTTGCGGGAATGCTTGATGCTGCAGATTGCGAGAGATCCCAATGCTCCTGATATGGCGGAACAGATCGTGCAGGAACATTTGGATCAGCTGGCCAAGGGGAAATTTGACAAGATTGCCAAGGACACCGGCATTTCCAAAGAAGAAGTCATTTCCATCCTTGAGTATATTCGAACGCTCAATCCGAAGCCTTACGCTTCCTACGGTTCCGTGTCGGAGGGACCGTTGATCGTCGACGCCCGAATCGTTCTTCACCCTGTCAGCCGCCAGTTGCTGATCATCACCGACAAATCGCTTCCGAAGATTACCGTAAGCATGGATTTACGTTCAACCTGCAAATCCGGGGACGGGGATCAGTTTCATGACATCCTGCAAGAAAAAATAAAATCCGCGAATTGGCTGATCCGCAGCATCGAGCACCGCAGCATCACGCTGCAAAAAGTGATCCGGGCGATCGTGGATGAGCAGTATGAATTTTTCACGAATGAATCGGCGGGGTTGAAGCCGCTCGGCCTGAAGGTTATATCCGAAAAGCTCGGGTTGCATGAATCCACAATCAGCCGGGCCGTAAGAAATAAATATATCGATACGCCCAAGGGCATATTTGAATTGAGATTCTTTTTCTCGAATGCGATTTCGACATCGGAAGGCCAGCAAGTCTCTTCAAGGATCGTTAAAACCAGAATTCGCGAATTGATTGAAGCGGAAAAAAGGACAAAGCCCTTATCCGATCAAAAAATTGCAGATTTGCTGGAGAAGGAAGGGATTCCAATCTCCCGCAGGACGGTCGCGAAATACCGGGAGGAAGAACGGATTCTGCCTTCGTCCTTGCGAAAAATCCAGTCCTGACGGCGAGATCACTTGAGAAAAAGACCCCTGAAGGCGAAGGCCGCATTTTGAGGGCGCTCGGCCAGGCGGCGCATGAAATATCCGAACCAGTCGCGTCCGAAGGGGACGTAGATGCGCATTGTGTATCCTTCCCCGGCTATTGCCTGCTGCAGCTCCGTACGGAATCCGTACAGCATTTGAAACTCGAATTGGCTTCGGGGAATCTGATGCTGCTTGACCAAATCCTTGACTGCGGCAATGATCCTGTGGTCATGGGTGGCGATGGCCGTATGGCTGCCGCTCGACATGTGCTGCCGGATCAGGTTTAAATAGTTCTTGTCAATCTGCATTTTTTGCTGGTAGGCTATCTCCGGGGATTCCTTGTAGGCGCCTTTGACAAGACGGAGCGGTACGCCCTTCAGCTCTTTAACATCCTGCATCGAACGGAAAAGGTAAGCTTGAATGACCGTTCCGACATTGTCGTATTCCCGGCGCAGCTCCCTTAACAAATCGAGGGTCGGCTGGCAGTGCGGGGAATCCTCCATATCGACCCTCACAAAAATGCCGTGCTGTTTGGCGGTTTCCACAATTTTTTGCAAATGAGCCCTGCATAATTCCCGATCGATATCCAGCCCGAGTGAAGTCAGCTTCAATGAAAGGTTGGAATTCACCCCGGATTCGGCGATTGCTTTAATTGTGTTGATGCAGGTATTGAATCTGTCAGTAGCCTCCTGGGGATGCATCACAAATTCACCGAGCGGGTCCAATGTGCATACAAGCCCTTTTGCATTCAGCTCTTTCACCTTGGCGACGGCATGGGCAATCGTTGTGCCGGCTACGATCTGTGCGGCTCCGAAACGGAGCCCCCACTTTTTTGCGGCTGCATTCAGCATCCGATTTCTGGAAAGATAGAGAAACAAGCTGTTCCATAGCGGTTCCATCCCGGATTCCTCCCTGATTTTACAGCACTTCGGATGTCAGCTTTGCTTGCGTGAAAAGCATCAGGTAATCGGGCCCGCCCGCTTTGGAATCGGTTCCCGACATATTGAATCCGCCGAAGGGATGCACGCCGACAATGGCCCCCGTGCATTTGCGATTGAAGTACAGGTTTCCCACGTGAAATTCGCGGCGCGCTTGTTCGATGTGTGCGCGGTTGCGGGTAAACACGGAGCCGGTCAATCCGTATTCGGTATTGTTGGCCGCTTCAATGGCGTGATCGAAGCTTCGGGCCTTTGTGAATGCGACTACAGGTCCGAAGATTTCTTCCTGCATGATCCGCGCTTTCGGACTTACGCCGGCAAAAATCGTCGGCCGAATATAAAAGCCGTTTCCTTCGGCTGCGCTTCCGCCGACGGCCAGCGTCCCTTCTGATTTCCCGATTTCGATGTAATCCATAATCTTCCGGTACGCCTGCTTATCGATAACCGGCCCCGTGTAGTTCGAAGCGTCCCGAACGTCGCCGACCTTAAGGTTATTCGTGATTTTCGCGCACCGGTTCAACACCTCGTCATAGACGTCCTGATGAACGATCGCTCTGGAGCAGGCCGAGCATTTTTGACCGGAATACCCGAAAGCGGACTGGACGATATTGAGCGCAGCCGATTCGAGATCGGCGTCCCGATCGACAATGATCGAATCTTTGCCGCCCATCTCGGCGATCACCCGTTTCATCCAGATTTGACCGGCAGCCGGTTTGGCCGCCAACTCGTTAATGCGCAAGCCCACCTCGCGGGAGCCGGTAAAAGCGACAAAACGGGTTAAGGGGTGCTCGACAAGATAATCTCCAATTTCACTGCCGCTTCCCGGGAGGTAATTGACTACACCGGCGGGGATTCCGGCTTCCTCGAGAATTTCCATAAATTTATAAGCGACCACCGGAGTGGCGCTGGCCGGCTTTAGCACCACCGTGTTTCCGGATACGATGGAGGCGGCCGTCATTCCAACGAGGATCGCGAGAGGGAAGTTCCACGGAGGGATGACCACACCGACGCCAAGCGGAATATAATCCAATTGATTGTCTTCGCCTGTAAGCGCAACGAGTGTACGCTGTCCGCGCTGCGCCAATTCGATGATCTGCCTGCCGTAATATTCCATGAAATCGATCGCTTCGGCTGTATCCGCGTCGGCTTCGGCGCGGCTTTTGCCGGCTTCCAGCAGCAGCCAGGCGGACAGGTCGTGCTTACGGCGGCGGAGAATGGCTGCGGCCTTGAATAAATAGCCGGCTCTTTGTTCGGCGGGGACTCGCGACCAAGCGCCAAAAGCTTGGAAGGCCGCCTGCATCGCTTGCTCGGCTGCTTCACGATCGGCTTTTGCTGTTTTTCCGATGATTTCTTGGCTTTGCGACGGATTCAGCGAAATGATTTGCTTCCCGGTCATGATGCGCTTGCCGCCGATGACAAGCGGATAATCTTTACCCAACTCGCCGGAAGCCCGCTGCAGGGCCTCTTCAAATTGCCTCGCATGCATGGTTTCGCGAAAATCCGTAAACGGCTCGGGTCGGTAAGTGATCATAGTTCAACCTCCAGTGATCAAGGGAATAGTCAAACAAACAGGGATGACCCCGTTTTTACGTTTGTATATGTATATTCCGGGTTGCCTGCAGGAGGTACGAAATGAGGAGAAAAACCGGGGAGCGGCGGGGGACTGGCAGTTTATATGAAAATTTGTGTTTGGAATCCGAAAAAAAATGATAAGATAAAATAAAAAAAGGATGATTTACAATGAATCTCACTATTTTGCATGCGGAAATGAGCTACAGCAAAGAGGACAAGTATGTCGGCAAGGTCGATTTTCAGTTGGACAACCACAAGCAGGCATATGAGATGAGCTTGTACAGCAAGGATCGTAAAGATTGGATGTACAGCCTGCATTTTTTGAATGCATCCGGAAGTGAAGAAGAAATTTCCAAAGTAGAAGAACTAATCGAACAGAATGATGACTTCTTTGATCAACTGCTGGAGGCCGCAGTCAACACTTTGGAACAATAATCCGCTAGGAGTCTGTCCGACGAAAGCAAGATCGTGAATATTTATTCAATTTAATCGTTATTTTCGGAAAAGGGATGGCAATGCACCGCTGTTAAAACCAGGAGTATGATTAGATTTTTGCGGTTAATTCCCGGTTTTAAAGACGTACAAGTTTTCGCAGAAAACTGCTTCGGGAGCATAAGCTTAAACTTTTCGTGCTCATTGCCTTATTCCTTCATACACCATTTGAATAAAAATTCACGAAAATCAATCCGTCGGACAGACTCCTAGTAGAACGAACCCCGCACCAGAGCTTTGTCAATGCAGCGGTTGGTTTTAGGGACGGTCGCCCCGAGAGCCTTTGCGATCTTAGGAATACTCAAACCATCGGCATAGTGCAGGATCATTCGTGCACGTTCAACACGACGGAATTCTTCTGTTCTGGATTGGCTGATCCGTTGAAGAAATTGACGATCCTCCGATGACAAAACCAAGGGTTGTTTTGTGGATTTAAACGATAGAATCACACTCCATTTAAGGTTATTAATTCCATTATGCCACAACAACAGAAATAGTGATAATATTTGTAGAACGTTATACTCTAGTTGCCGCCTTTTTCGATCAATGTATACAGAATCCAGCTGGCGATGCTGGTCACCAATGATCCGAGCAGCGCTCCGGAAAGCCCGTAGACCTCGAAGCCGGGGACAATCGCAGCCGTTAACGCATAGGTGACGGCGTTGATGATGAACAAAAACAGCCCGAAGGTCAAAACGGTAATCGGCAGTGTAAGCACAATCAATATAGGCCTTACGAAGGCATTGACCAATCCGAGAATGAGCGCGGACCAGAAGGCTGCGGCAATGCCGTGGATCGCCACACTGCTCAGCATGAGGTCCGCCACCAGAAGGGAAATGGCCGTGACGACGATGCGCAAAATCCATTTTTCCATGGCGCTCTCCTTTATATTCGATCTTCGGAATTCGAACTGAATCGGTCGCAATAGGCCGGTAATATGTATATATGCATACCCCGACTATTATATCATCAATCGATCCTTCCTCGGGACCTTTGAATCTAATATTCCCAATTTTTTTCTGGATATCTGTATCTCTTAACCTATTTAAACAGTCATTAGGTTCTATTTATTTGAAGAATCGCAATCCAGTATAATTAAGCTACACAATTTATACATAATTCGTCACAAATCAGCGGAAATTCGACCAGCCCAGTTTAAGATAAAAGGCAAACCCTGACGAAAGCAGGGGACGCAAAGCCATGGGTCTAAACCATTGTTGCACGATGGCAGGACAGCCGGGTTGCTCGGTGAACTCGGCTTTTTTACGTCCAAATATATGACAAGAGAATTCGGTCCAAAAGGAGGAACTTATGCGGATTGGCGAACTTCTGATCATGAACGGCCTGATAACGGAAGAGCAGCTCGCACAAGCGCTTCGACAGCAGGAGCATACGCCCAAAAAGATCGGTGAAATTTTGGCGGAAAACGGCATCATTACTGAGCGGCAGTTGGCGGAAGCATTGGAATTTCAATTGGGAGTTCCGGTTGTCCAGCTGAATGAAACTGTTTTTGATCGGAGTACGCTTCAACTCGTTCACGAATCACTTGCGCGCAAGCACAGGATCATTCCGATCCATCACAAACACGGAAAAATCAAAGTGGCCATGGTCGATCCTCTCAATGAAGAAGCAATTAAAGAGATTCAAATGGCTACGGGAATGAGTGTGCAGCCGATGCTGACGACCCGTCTCGAAATGGAGCAAGCGCTCACGGTTCATTACGGTCTCTCGGTAGCTGCCGGAATGTTGTCCGGAATGATTGAATCCGCCGTTCAGCAAATGGCCAGCAGCATTCATCTCGACTGGCAGGAAGAGAGGCTGACTGTCAGATACCGAATCGAGAGCGTGCTTCAGATGCAGCAGGATATACCGAAACCGCTGCAGGAGGCGTTCGTGGAACGGATCAAATATGCTGCAGGATTGAGCGCTTCGGAGGAAAAACTGCCTCAAGAAGGCCGTTTTCAACATCAGATCGAGCAGAAGGATTTTGAAATCGTTGTCTCCACACTGCCGGCCGTTTATGGTGAAAGCTTGACTCTCCGGATTAAGGAGAAATCTCAAAAGCTGCTGGAGTTGTCGGAACTGGGCTTGAGTGAATCCAATTTGCAGGCTGTTACAGACGCCATCCGCCAGCCAAAGGGAATGATCCTGATCTCCGGCCCCTCGGGAAGCGGACAAACCTCATTGCTGTATTCGCTGCTTATGCAGATGAAAAAAGAAGAGCACAAAATTATTACCGTCGAAAGTCCGATCGAATACCGTCTGCCCGGAATTATTCAGGTTGAAGTGAATGATCGAATCGGATTGTCCTTTTCGCAGGGACTTCGGGCGGTGCTGCGTCAGGATCCGGATATCGTCATAGCCGGAGAATTGGACGCGGAGACGCTGCAAATGGCCGCTGCAGCTTCCCGGGAGGATGTTCTTTTCCTGGGTTCGATCCGGACAGCAGGTGCAATCGAAGCGATCCGGGAGATTATGAACATGGGAGTTGATCGGCAGATGATTGCTTCTTCCCTTTCCTATGTGATCTCTCAACGGTTGGTGCCCCGCGTCTGCGGTCAATGCGCCCAAACGATGCCTGCTTCGGATGAGGAATTGAAGCATTTCGAAAGTCACGGTCTGTTAAAGGCGGATGATTCCAAATCGTCCGGCAAAACAATGATCGGAAATTTCCGTTCGTTTATGGCAGCGCAAATCAGCGGAAAAGCAACAGTTAACCGGGGAAACGGCTGCAGGTTATGCAATCAAACCGGCTACCGCGGATTTGTCGGAATTCACGACGTCATCAAAATAGACGATTCGTTGCGCGAGTTCCTTGCACAGAACCGTACAGCTGATGAAATCGCGCAATATCTGAATGAAAAGGGTCATAAATCCATGCTGGTCGACGGTTTGCTCAAAGCCCGGGAAGGGATGACCACGGTGGAGCAGGTGCTTCAAACCATACATTCAATGTGAAACAAAATGGCAGGGGATCTCTGCTGCGAAAAAGCACAAGGGGGATGAAACATCATGTCATCATACAGAATTCTCGTGGTCGACGATACGCATTTCATGCGCAAAATGGCGGCGGATTATCTGAAGCAGAACGAGTACGAGGTTGTCGGAGAAGCGAGCAATGGAAAGGAAGCTGTCAAGCTGTATGAAGAATTGCGTCCGGACATTGTAATGATGGATCTGACAATGCCGGTCATGAACGGGCTTGATGCAACGAAAGAAATCCTCAAGATGGATCCTGAGGCAGTCGTACTGGTCTGTTCGGCAAGCAACCAGCAGGCGATGATCTTCGATGCGCTGGATATTGGGGCTAAAGGGTATTTGACGAAACCGTTTAATCCTGAACGGATGAAAGAAATCATTGGTAAATATGCCGAGCCTTTTCTTCGGACGGAAGCTGCAGCCGTTCAGACATCAAGCGGAGAAACGGAAAGCGGGCCGGAGGCCGGAGATAAGGAATCGATAACCGGAGATGAAGGATCGACAGATAAGGATGAGGGACCAATAGAAAAAGATAAGGGATCGAAAGCCGAGGATAACCGATTTGAAGCCGATGGTGAGGATGACGAGGTTGGAGCAAAGGAAATTCCTGCAGCCATTTCGATGGAAGCGGAGCCTCTTGCGGATACGGCTGAAAAGATCGAAGATCCTATGGTTCGAGCAGCCGTGGAGATGAAGGACGGTAATAAAATGAGTGCGGGGAGGAATGGATTTATGAGAAGTTTCGTTACCAGTTATATGTGCAATTGGCAGGAGGAAATCAACGGTAAGGTCTCCAATTTTGCCGCAACCTGTACCGAAAACGAAAATAGAATCTTGATTGAAATGTCCGGCGGCGGCAGCGAGAAACAAAGCATCCAATTCACGCTTGACGGATTTCACCAGTTGCACACTTGGGTCGAAGGCCATTTAATGAACAAAATGCCGAATAAATAACATATAAGAAACTCTCAACGATAAAAATCTTGAAATCATATACGATTTCAATTATGATTTGTATATGGAAACTCAAAAATCTTCGATCAGCAAAAAACAAATTGCATATGACTTTATCCGTTCCCAGATCGTAAACGGTTATTTCGGACCGGGACACCGAATCGTCATTGATCAAATCGCAAAAGAGCTCAAGCTAAGCATTATTCCGGTGAGGGAGGCGATTCGTCAGCTTGAATCGGACGGCTTGATTCAATACAAAGCATACAGCGGCGCCATCGTCAGCCAAATCAATGAGGTCGAGTATCGGGAAACCTTATCGGTTTTGGCGGTGTTGGAGGGGTATGCAACAGCCCTGAGCTCAAGATTGATTCCCCCGAAAGAGATTGATTTGCTTAAGGAGATCAATGCCAATATGAGCCGTGCGCTGTTTGATTTTGAGTTTGAGCAATTCAGCGAATTAAATCGCAAGTTTCACTCCGTCATATACGAATTTTGCAACAACCAGTATTTGAAGGAACAAATCCATCAGACTTGGGAAAGAATGAGCCGGGTTCGACAAACGGTATTTACATTTGTGCCGCAGCGGGCCAAAGAATCCATTCAAGAGCATGATCAAATTATTGAAATGATTCGGCATCAGGATTCGTTTGCGAAGATCGAAGAATTTGTGCGGCAGCACAAAATGAATACGGTCAAGGCGTTCGACAACCGAAAAAACCCTGATAACTCGAAAGGCTTTGCTGCCAATTAAGGGAAGCGGCTTCAATATAGCGACAGTTTCATATTTTAACATTCGGCAAGCCGTTAGAGAAATAGCTCTAACGGCTTTTTTGCAAACAGAAACAGCACCCAGAAAACTGCCGCAAACTATTGTACAAAAATATTACACTATGATATTATAACGTTATAAAAACGTTATAAAAAAATACGTTTGAAAATGAATTGGAATTATATGATTATTCTATTTTGTAAACGCTTACCTAAAATCATATATTAAATTATGAAATAACATATTGAATAAATATATTATTTCATATATGATTGTGGTGTGGAAAGGGTAACGCTTTCATTCCACAAGTTAATACGGTTTGACAAAAGCTCATGAGAAGGAAAGGTGAATGCAATGTTTGATGAAATCAAACAAAGGTTAAGAGGCTCGATTGCCCCGATCATAACCCCCTTTGATTCGAACATGGAAGTGGACATCGAGGCTTTTAAAAACTTGATTAATTGGCATATCGCCAGCGGTTCGCACGGAATATCCGTAACGGGAACAACCGGAGAACCCAGCTCGTTGACCATTCAGGAACGGGAACTGGTCATGGAAACTGCGATCAAGACGGCAAACGGACGGGTGCCGGTTGCGCCGGGAACCGGATCGACAAACCATGCGGAAACGCTGCGCTTGACCAAAGCGGCTCAAGAAATGGGCGCGGATGCCGCTCTGGTGATTGTTCCGTATTATAACAGGCCGAATCAGCAGGCTTTATATAATCACTTCAAAATTGTTGCCGATTCTGTGGATATCCCGATTATTATTTATAACATTCCCGGACGGACGGCGGTTAACCTTGAGGTCAAAACCCTGGCCCGGCTTGCCGAGGATTGCCCCAATATTATCGGCGTCAAGGAATCGAATAAGGATTTTGAGCATGTAAACCGGGTATTGCTGAATTGCGGCAGAGATTTCCTGCTGTATTCCGGCATTGAATTGCTGTGTTATCCGATGCTGGCGATCGGCGGTGCCGGCCATATCAGCGCAACGGCGAATATTGTTCCGAAGGAAGTTGCCGACATCTATAATTATTGGGCTGCCGGAGAAGTGGATAAGGCGATTGATCTCCATTACAAACTGATGCCTTTGAATGACGTGCTGTTCAAGGATACCAACCCGGGTCCGCTGAAGACCGCTATGGGCATGCTCGGCCACATCAATCCGGCCCTGCGGCTGCCGATGGGTCCGCCGCCGGAAGCGCTGCAAAACGAAATCAGGGAAACTCTCGTCTCTTACGGACTACTGTGATCGACAAGGTTAAAGAAACTGCGGAGCCGGTGCAATTCCGGTTCCCAACGTTATATTCGACAGCAGAAAAGGTGATAAATCATGAACCATAGAAAAATGGGCAAAGTCCTTCATTATATTAACGGACAATTTACAGAAGGTATTTCCGGGCACGTGTTTCCCAATCTTAATCCGTTTAACAACGAACCGATTAATGAAATAGCAGAGGGCTTTGCCGAGGATATTGATCTCGCGGTGCAATCCGCCCGCAAAGCGTTCGATGAAGGACCTTGGCGGAAGATGGCCTTGAAGGAACGGTTAACCTATATTCTGCGAATAGCCGATTTGATCGACAAATACGGCGATGAAATTTCGTATATGGAATCTTTGGACACGGGACTGCCCGTAGCGCAAACCAAGAAGCAAGCGGCGCGGGCGGCGGAAAACTTCCGTTTCTACGCCGAAATGGTCAAAAGCCGGATGGTCGGTGAAGCTTACCAGGTAGACGGCTCGTTTATCAATTATACGATACATAAGCCTGTCGGCGTTGCCGGGCTCATTACACCTTGGAATGCTCCTTTTATGTTGGAGACCTGGAAAGTGGCTCCAACTCTCGCCACCGGAAATACCTGTGTGCTGAAGCCGGCCGAGTGGGCTCCGCTTACAGCCAATAAGCTGGCCGAAATTATCCATGAAGCGGGATTGCCGGAAGGGGTATTCAATGTCGTGCACGGTTTCGGCGAAACGGC
Organism: Ferviditalea candida; assembly: GCF_035282765.1. Classification (GTDB taxonomy): domain Bacteria; phylum Bacillota; class Bacilli; order Paenibacillales; family KCTC-25726; genus Ferviditalea; species Ferviditalea candida. Next base: position 135,865 of record NZ_JAYJLD010000009.1, read on the forward strand.
GGGGGCTGCTTTGGTCGCTCATCCCGGCGTGCAATTGATTTCGTTTACCGGAGAAACGACGACGGGATCGGAAATTATTCGCAACGGGGCGGCAACGCTCAAACGATTTTCCATGGAGCTGGGAGGCAAATCTCCGGCTATCGTTTTTGATGATGCTGATCTGGATACCGCATTAGATGCGGTGGTTTGGCAGATCTTTTCGTTCAACGGGGAACGCTGTACGGCCAACTCGCGACTGCTCGTGCATGAGTCGATACATGACGAAATGATCGCTCGATTGAAGGAACGCCTGGGAAATATTCGTCTTGGCGATCCGATGGACGAATCGACTGAAGTCGGGCCGTTGATTCATCGAAACCACTGGGAGAATGTGACGAGATATATTGAAATTGCCCGTAAAGAAGGGGCTGAAGTTATCTCAACCGAGATTCCGGAGAAGTTCAAGAGCGGGAATTACGTGGCACCGACGGTTATTTACCAGGCTAATAATCAGATGACAGTCGCTCAGGAAGAAATCTTCGGTCCCGTCTTGACGGTGATTCCGTTCAAGACGGAAGAGGAAGTCCTACGTATGGCCAATGATGTCAAATATGGGCTGGCCGCTTACGTCTGGACGAACGATATCAAACGCGGACACCGCTTGGCACAAGCCGTAGACAGCGGCATGGTGTGGGTGAATTCGCAGAATGTGCGGGATTTGCGCGTTCCGTTCGGAGGTTCCAAATCCAGCGGCATCGGCCGTGAAGGAGGCCACTACAGCTTCGAATTTTATACGGAAACTCAGGTCATTCATGTCGCTTTGGACGAACAGCACATCCCGAAATTCGGGGCTTCGAAGTAATATCATTCATTCTTATAAATCGTTAGGGAGGTTATGGAATGCCAGCTAAGACGGGACGGCAATATATCGATCGCGTGGACAGTCTGATGGCCGATGTCTGGATCAACGGCAGCCGGGTTGCTGGGAAAGTATCCGAGCATCCCGCTTTTCGGGGCGTGATGAAGAGCCAAGGCGCTCTTTACGATATGCAATTTGATCCGGATAAGCATGAGGTTATGACATATACTTCTCCGTCTACGGGCGACAGGGTCGGGACTTCCTTCATGCAGCCCAGGACCAAGGAGGATCTTGAGAAAAGACGGATGATGATTCAGGAGTGGGCCAAATACAACGGCGGCATGATGGGCCGTTCGCCGGATTATATCAATTCCGGAATGATGGCCTACGGAGCGGCGGCTCAAATGTTCGGTGTGCAGGATCAGATGTTTGCCGAAAATATGAGCAAGTATTATGAATATATTCGTGAGAACGACCTGTCGTTGACGCATACACTGATTCAGCCTCAGGTCAACCGCGGTCTGAATTCCTCGCAGCTGCCGGATCCGTATATTGCGGCCCGCATCGTGAAGAAAACCGATGACGGTGTAGTCATTCGCGGCGCCCGCCTGTTAGCGACACAAGGGGGGATTACGGATGAAATCATGGTGTTTCCATCCACGCTGTTGAAGCAAACGGATGAAGAAAATCCGTATGCTTTCGCATTCTCCATACCCAACAATACACCGGGCTTGAAATTCATCTGCAGGGAATCGTTCGACTATGGAAAGTCCGGCTTTGACCATCCGTTGGGTTCCCGCTTTGAAGAGATGGACACGATCGTCGTTTTCGACGATGTTACCGTACCTTGGGACCGAGTGTTTGCATTGGGCAATATTGACATTTGCAATCGCGCTTATGCGGAAAGCAACGCGGTCGTTCATATGACTCATCAGGTAGTGTCCAAGAATGTCGCCAAAACGGAATTCATTCTGGGGATTTTGCAGTTGATGGTAGAGACGATCAATATCGGGCAGTTTCAGCATGTCCAAGAGAAAATGGCGGAGGTTATCGTCGTTTTGGAAACGATGAAAGCGTTTATTACCGCGTCTGAAGCCAATGCAAAGCTGGATCGATGGGGAATCATGACCCCCGATTTCAAGCCGCTTAATGCGGCGCGCAATTATTTCCCCAGAATTTATCCGCGTTTCTCGGAAATCATGCAACTGCTGGGAGCCAGCGGTTTGATGGCGATTCCCGGAGAGGCTGACTTCAATTCCGAAATTCGTCCCGATCTCGATAAATACTTGCAGGCAGCCAACAGTGATGCCTACAATCGCGTGAAACTGTTCCGGCTTGCGTGGGATGTGTGCATCAGCGCATTCGGATCCCGCCAAACGCTCTACGAACGTTTTTTCTTCGGCGACCCCGTGCGCATGGCCGGAGCGTTGTACAACGGTTATGACAAACAGGAGTACGTTGATCGGGTGAAGGAATTTCTGAATCGTTCGGAAGAGTTTGTCAAAAATTAACCGAATATTCTTTTAGCGGGAGGATGAAAGATGGATTTCTCAATTATTCGAGTGGCCAGAGTCGTCATGAATGTGACGGATTTGGAACGCTCGAGGAAATATTATGCGGACGCTTTGGGATTCATTGAAACCGAAAGTGATGATGAGAATATTTTTTTGCGGGGATTGGAAGAGTACCATCACCACAGCCTCGTATTGAAAAAAGCGGATCAACCGGGTGTGCATGCCATCGGCTATAAGGTTCAACAAGACCAAGATCTGGATGAGCTGGAAAAGTTGTTTGCAGCCAAAGGCCTTAAAACGAAATGGCTTCCCGAGGGCGCCCAGCATGTGGTCGGTCGGGCGCTTCGCGTGCATGACATTTCGGGCATACCGTTGGAGTTTTACGCCAAAATGGACAAAACGGAGCGCTTGCTGCAAAGATATGATTTATACAGGGGAGCGCGCGTTCAGCGTATCGATCATGTGAATTGCTTCGTTCCCGATGTGCAGAAAGCCTATGATTTTTACACGAAGGAGCTGGGCTTTGCTTGCTCTGAATATACGGCTGCCGAAAACGAGAGCATATGGGCGGCATGGCTTCACCGGAAGCAAAACGTGCATGATCAGGCCTTTATGAACGGCGACGGCCCCAGGCTTCATCATGTCGGTTTCTGGCTGTCCGATCCGCTGGCTCTGATTCATGCCTGCGACATGCTTGCCTCGATGGGGTACGGCGGCAGCATCGAGCGGGGACCTGGGCGGCACGGGATTTCCAACGCCTTTTTCCTGTATTTGAGAGATCCTGACGGCAACCGAATTGAATTGTATAACGGGGATTATTTGACAAGTGATCCCGATTTCGAACCTGTGCGTTGGGATATCAACGATCCGAGAAGACAAACCTTCTGGGGACATAAGGCGCCTGATTCCTGGTTCAATGAAGGCACCCCGTTCCTGGATATCGATACCGGCATGGAAGTAGAAATTAAAGCCGCGACTCTGGAGCAGAAGAAGCCCGAATTCATCATTTAATAGATCAATTTATGGGCTGAGCAGATGAATTTAAGGGGGTTGATAACCGAAATTGTTAATTCAATAGAAAGCGCTTACAGGAAATAAGCTTTTCATTACAAAGGGAGGTCCATGAGATGAAGAAATTGATTGTCATTCTTACGAGTGTTTTTTTATTGGTGTTCATGTCTGCATGCGGTAACGGCAATTCCGGCAGCAAGCCGGCCGAGAACAGCAATTCCCCGGCTCCCGCTGCTTCCGAAAGCTCGAAAGCATCGGCACAGCCGGCAGCAGCGGCGCCGATTAAAATCGGCGGCTTGTTTGCGGCGTCCGGCGGCGCATCCTCGTTAGGCAAGCCGGAGATGGATACCGTAAAAATGATGGTTGAGCAAGCAAATGCCAATGGCGGTATCGGCGGACGCCAGCTCGAATTGGTTGCTTATGACACGAAAGGCGACCAGAATGAAGCCGTATTGGATATGAAAAAGTTAATTGAAAATGATAAAGTCGCCGCGGTGATCGGCGGCACCACTTCCGGAGAATGCATGGCGCTGATCCCGATCGCGGAAAAAGCGAAAGTTCCGTTCATCGCTTTGGGAGCCAGCAAAGCCATCAATATCCCGGCAAAACCGTATGTGTTTAAAACACCGCAAGGCGATGACATTGTCGCTCCGCGCGTCGTTAAATACTTGAAGGATCACAATCTGACGAAAGTCGCATGGCTGAACGTGGATAACTCCTTCGGCTCCAGCGGTAAGGAAGAATACGACAAGGCCGCTAAAGCAGCTGGCATCGAAACCGTCATCTCCGAATCGTTCGAAGCGACCGTCAACGACGCCAAGCCGATGCTGACGCGGGTGAAAAACGCAAATCCACAGGCGATCGTCGTATGGGGAACGACCCAGGAATCGGCCGTTGTAACCAAGAACATCCGCGAGCTCAAGATCGACGTTCCGATTCTGGAGTCGCACGGCATTGCCAACGCGCAGTTTATCGAATTGGCCGGCAAAGCCGCTGAGGGCGTCATTTTCCCTGCGGGCCGTTTGCTGGTTGCCGATAAGCTTCCGGACGATAACAAGCAGAAAAAAATCCTCGTTGATTATGCAAAGAATTTTCAGGCTAAATTCAATTACCCTGCCAGCACATTCGGCGGTCATGCTTGGGATGCTTTTGAAATTTTGACAAACGCAATCAAAACAGCCGGCGACGATCCGCAAAAAATCCGCGATACGCTGGAAAACAATACGAAGGATATCGTGGGAACCGGCGGAATTTTCAACTACACGAAAGATGATCACAACGGCTTGAACGCCGATGCGCTTGCCATGATCAAAATTGAGATGGGCAAGTGGGTACTGGAAGAGTAATAAAACCCTAGGGGGATTCGCATGTCTGAATTTTTGAGTCAGATCGTTCAGCTGATTTTCTCCGGATTAACGATCGGCAGTATTTATGCTTTAATCGCGATAGGATTCGTCATCACTTACAACATTACCGGCATTCTGAATTTTGCCCAAGGGGAATTTGCGATGCTGGGGGCGTTGATCACGATTTCCCTGGTGTCCGCCGGTCTTCCGAAAATTTTGGCGATTGTTCTGGCAATCGGGATCGTTTTTCTGGTTGGCTCGATGTTTGAACGGTTTGCGATTTATCCGGCTCGAAATTCGACGGTAGTCACCTTGATCATTATCACCATTGCTGTCTCTATCGCTTTACGGGGTATCGCCTTGCTGATATGGGGAACGGAGCCAAAATCATTGGCTCCGTTCACATCGGGTGATCCGTTGAGCATATTGGGCGCAGTCATCCAGCCTCAAAGCTTATGGGCCATTAGCGTGACCATCGTCAGTCTGATTCTCATGTACGTCTTCTTCGAAAAATCCTATATGGGAAAAGCCGTCACCGCATGCGTGGTGAATCGGCAGGCGGCACGTTTGATGGGCATACGTCCGGAACGCATGTCCTTGATTGCCATCAGCATCAGCGCCGCTCTTGGAGCGGTCGGCGGAATCATCATAGCGCCGATTTCGGGAGCGACCTACAGTATGGGTTTGATGCTGGGGATGAAAGCGTTTATAGCGGCAGTGATCGGTGGTATATCAAATGCGCCGGCAGCGATTGCCGGTGCAATGATTATCGGATTGCTGGAGTCGTTTACCGAAGGGTTGTGGACGAGCGGATATAAGGACGCGGTAAGCTTTGGCGTGCTGATCCTTGTACTGTTCGTGATGCCTAACGGAATTCTGTCTAAAGTTTCGGGAAAACGGGTATAGGGGTGATAGGATGAATAACAGTTTATTGAGCCAAGTTTATTCCCGCAGCGTAAAGGGAATATTGCTGTTCACCCTGATCCTGATGTTGGTGCCTGCCTTCGTTTCCTCGTCCTATTTCATCAGCGTGTTGATCCTGGTCGGTTTATACACGTTGATCAGCACGGGAATGAATATGCTGATGGGGTTTGCGGGACAAATTTCGCTCGGTCATGCGGCGTTTTACGGAGTCGGGGCGTACTCCTCCGCATACGTCACGGTCAAGCTCGGCATGCCGTCCATTGTCGGTATCCTTGTAGGCGTTCTGTTGACAGCCATTATTGCATTTATTGTGGGCATCCCCACCTTGAAATTAACCGGTCATTATCTGGCCTTGGCCACGTTGGGAATCGGGATGATTGCTTTTACTTTTTTCAAGCAATGGAAGGACATCACCGGGGGATTGAACGGTTTTTTCGGAATTCCCGCGTTGAACCTGTTCGGCATTGAATTTGATTCCGAAGTCAAGTTTTACTATCTGGTCTGGTTGATTGCCCTGCTCGGCATTTTGCTTACCCGGAATGTGGTCCAATCTCGGGTGGGCCGCGCGTTCCGCGCGATTCACAGCAGCGAGATCGCGGCAAACTCGATCGGCGTCAATATCCAAAAGTACAAGCTGCAGGTTTTTATTTTGAGCGCAGTCTACGCTTCGATAGCGGGCAGCATTTACGCCCATTATGTATCGTTCATCAATCCGATGCTGTTTGAATCCAAAATGTCGATCGATTTCCTGATCATGTCCGTCATCGGGGGAAGCGGCAGCATCTGGGGCGGATTGATCGGTTCCGCTGTTTTCATCATCCTGGGCGAAGTGCTGAAGGATGTCATTCCTATGGTGATGCACACGCAATCCAGCGATGAATTTCAGATTGTATTTTTCGGAGTGATGCTGGTGGTTTTGCTGATCTATATGCCTGAGGGTCTGGCTCCCGCCTTTGTAAAACTCCGCAACAAAGCATTCAATTGGCTCAAGCTCAGCCGGAGGCGAAGCCGGGGCGCAGCGGACAGCATGGAAAATCCGTAGCAGGGGAGGAAAGGAGATTATGGAACGCAAAGAGCCGCTGTTATCCGTTTCCAAGCTGACCAAAATTTTCGGCGGAGTCACGGCTGTGGAGGATGTCTCGTTTACTGTGTTTCCCGGTCAGATCGTGGCCGTGATCGGTCCGAACGGCGCCGGCAAGACGACGCTGTTCAACATGATCACCAATGTGCTGCCGAAAACATCCGGTACGATCCATTTTGACGGACATGATACATCCGGCAAAAAACCGAGCGATTTGGCCAAATTGGGAATTACCCGCACGTTTCAAAACCTGCAAACCTTCCAGAATATGCAGGTTGTTGAAAATGTCATGACCGGAGCGCACGTCCGGTTGAAAACCGGCTTCTTGACCTCGGCGTTTCGGCTTCCGTCAGTCAAAAAAGAAGAGGAAGCCGTCCTTCGGCAGGCCATGCAGCATCTGCAGGAGGTCGGTCTTGCCGACCTGGCGCATGAAATTGCCGATAATCTGCCTTACGGCAGCCAGCGGCTGCTGGAGATTGCGCGGGCTGCCGCTTCCGAGCCGCAGCTGATTTTGCTGGATGAGCCGATGGCCGGCTTAAATCCGCAGGAGTCCAGAGACCTCATGCGGATCATTCTGGATATGCGGGCAAAGGGGATGACCTTTCTGTTTGTCGAGCACGATATGGAAACGGTGATGACGATTGCCGACCACATTGTAGTCCTTGATTTCGGCAAAAAGATTGCTGAGGGCACGCCGGAAGAAATCATGAATAATCCTCAGGTCATTTCCGCTTATCTGGGCGAAAAGGAAGTGGTGATATAATGCTCAAGGTTACGAATTTACATACCTATCACGGAAATATGCATGCTGTTAAAGGTATCAGCTTTTCCTTGAAAAAAGCGGAACTATTGGCGATTGTGGGTACGAACGGCGCCGGGAAAAGCACTCTCTTGGGCACGCTTGCCGGCGTATACAGCCCGCGGGAAGGCAGCATCGTGTTCCAAGAAGAGGACATTTCCAAGAAACGCGTTGAAGAGATTGTCGCGAAGGGAATCTGTCTTGTACCGGAACGCCGGCAAATCTTCGACTCTCTTTCGGTGAAGGACAATCTCATGCTGGGCGCTTTTCATCGCATCAAAAAAGAGAAGAAGCAGGTCATGCAGGATTATGATAAAATCTTGGGCCTTTTTCCGGAACTGACCAGAATGCTTAACCGTGCCGGAGGACTGTTGAGCGGCGGTGAGCAGCAAATGCTCGCAATCGGGCGCGGACTGATGGCCAACCCGAAATTGATGATGCTGGATGAGCCCTCCCTGGGTCTGGCTCCGCTTATCGTAAAAAACATTATGGGCATATTCAAAACGTTGAAGAACGAGTTTGATACGACGATTATTCTTGTCGAGCAGAATGTGAAAGCGGCTTTAGAGGTTGCCGACCATGCTTGTGTGCTTGAGCGCGGAGAGTTCGTTATTCATGGAACGGCTCAGGAGGTTATGAATAACCCGGATGTCCGAAATGTATACCTTGGAAAACAAAAGGAAGTCATATAGATGAACATGGCTTGAATTCGATATCAATGAAAATGGAGTGAAGCGGATGAGCAAAGCAAAAATCAAGCTTCGCGGCATATCTCAATACCACGAGGTCGATGTGAATCCTGCGGACGATACGGTCGAACTGAACGGAAAGCGTTATTCCGTCGGCAGGCTTCCTCTGGATTCGCTGATATCGGGAACGATATACGGTGTTCTATTGAACTATAAAGGTGCGTTCGCCGCGTTGGGAGACGCAATGTTTGAGGCGCCTTACAAGGGAGAGCCCAAGGCGCCTGTCATGTATATCAAACCAGCTAATACGGTGATTGGCTCCGGCATGCCGATTCCGCTGCCTGCGGATGTCCCGGAGCTGGAAATCGGCGCTTCGCTCGGTGTGGTTATGGGACGCACGGCGACGCGTGTAGGTGAAGCCGAAGCCCTGGAATATATTGCGGGGTACACCGTGGTGAACGATGTCAGCATTCCGCACGACAGCGTGTATCGTCCCGCGGTGAGCCAAAAATGCCGGGACGGCTTTTGCCCGGCCGGTCCTTGGATCATTGAGCGCGATGCCGTTGCCGATCCGGATTCATTGGATGTGCGGGTGTTTATCAACGGTGAGCTGCGGCAGCAGAATACGACCGCAAATCTGATCCGGAACGTTCCGCGGTTGATCGCCGACATCACCGAGTTTATGACCCTTAGCAGCGGCGACGTGCTGCTGGTCGGGGTACCGGAAGGCGCGCCGTTGGTAAAAGCCGGCGATCGCGTGCGGATCGAAATCAACGGAGTGGGCAGCCTGGAAAATACGGTTGTGCATGAACATGAATGGGTAATGGAGGTCTCATTATGAAGCGGGCGCGAGTCGCATACCTGGGGGCGATCCATGATGCTCTCGAAGCGGAAGGAGGCGTCAAATTGCCTGATGGCCGGATAGTTGGCGAAAACGAGGTCGTCTGGCTTCCTCCGGTCCAGCCCGGCACGGTCTTTGCACTTGGGCTGAATTATGCCGATCATGCCAAGGAGCTGGAGTTCAAGGCTCCGACGGAGCCGCTGGTTTTTCTGAAGGGGCCGAATACGTTCATCGGCCATCGGGCTCAGACACGCCGTCCGGCAGATGCCGCGTATATGCACTATGAGTGTGAGCTCACCGTTGTGATCGGACGGCAGGCCCGCAAGGTGAAGCGGGAAGACGCATATCATTATGTAATGGGGTATACGGTCGCCAATGATTATGCCATCCGCGACTATTTGGAAAACTACTACCGGCCCAACCTGCGGGTAAAAAACCGGGACACGTGCACGCCGATCGGACCGTGGCTGGTTGATGCGGAGGATGTGCAGGATCCGATGAATTTGAGCCTGCGCACCTATGTGAACGGCAAGCTGACGCAGGAGGGCTCCACACAGGACATGATTTACAATATCCCTTATCTGATCGAGTATTTGAGCAACTTTATGACGCTGAACCCGGGCGACATGATTCTGACCGGAACGCCTGAAGGGCTGGTCGATACGAAGATCGGCGACGAGGTTGTCACCGAGATTGAAGGCATCGGTCGACTGGTGAATACGATTGCCGGCGATGACGTCTGATTGCCGGCCTGATAAACCAGATTTAGGAGAAAAGGAGGCGGAAGATGCCGCATTTCATCCTGGAGTATACCGATAATATTAAGGAAGAGGCGAACATACCCGGTCTGCTTGAGAAGGTCAACAAGGTTCTGCTTGCGCACAGCGATATTTTTCCGGTCGGAGGCATCCGCTTGAGAGCGATTGAACTGCACGATTACCGGATTGCCGACGGCGCGGAGGACGATGCATTCGTCCATGCGGCTTTAAAGATCGGCTCAGGCCGGTCGGAGGCCGATAAAAAAGCGGCCTGTGATGAAATATTCGAAGTGATCAAAGCGCATTTCGCCGATCTGTTTGCCAAGCGCTACCTGGCTTTGTCAATGGAATTAAGCGAATTCACTACGGCGACCTACAAGCATAACAATATTCATACCCGGTTCAAAAAATAGCGGCCAATCGTCAGTGCTGCTCTAAATGCCCGCTCAGCCATTGCCGCATGGCAGCGAACACCTCTTCACGACCAAGCTCATTATGCAGCTCATGCCTGTAGCCCGGCCATTCCATAAATGTGCACAAGCTTCCGGCACGTTCGGCAAATTGCTTGCTGGCGAGGATGGAGGTTACCTGATCGTCGCTGCCATGCATCAACAGCAGGTCCACGGATAATTCCCCGGCGTGCTCCAGCGCCCATAAGCCCGCTCTGTCGACATCAAAGAAGAAGCGCACGGAAATGCTTCCGTGGCCGAGCGGATCCTCGACATAAAGCTTCGCCATCTCCGGATCGGAAGTCAAATGCTCGGCAACCAGAGGACGTTTATTCGTAAATTTGGGATAAATCCGATTCATGATTCGCCCCATAAACACCTGAACCGGAGGCGGGGTGAAGGCAAGCTTCAGCCATGGGCCGGTTACCACCGCTCCATTCAGCTTGGGCTTGCGCCGGAGCAAATAGTTGAGCGCAACATTGCCGCCCATGCTGTGGGCATACAAAAACCGCGGCAGCTTCGGATACCTTCGATCCAGCTCGTCCAGCAGCAGCCCGACTTGATCGAGCAGCACCTCATAGGATTCCGCATGCCCCCGCAATCCTTCCGTCCGTCCATGTCCGGGCTGGTCATATACGAGCACGGCGTACCCTTCGGCAATCAGCATTTCCGCAACATGCCGATAGCGTCCGGAATGCTCGCCCATCCCGTGAACAATGCCAATCGCCGCTTTGACCGGGACTCCCTCGGGCGGTCTCCACTCGCAAGCAAATATGCGCATTCCATCCGGTCCCCGCCACTCGAAATCGGAGTAAGACATCTTCATTCACCTCTTCGCATAACTTTCTGCCGATGCTTCCAATCATAGGATAACATGAATTACCGTTTCATCCTAACAGTAAAATTGCTCTATTCGTGTTAAGGCGCACTCGAAAATGATAGATTTGGGCTGAGCACTAGTGATATGATATGAGGTATTATACATTTATTTATTTTACCAAAGGGGAAATATCATTCGATGTGGCTCGCATTTTCGCTAATTTCTGCTATATTCTTTGGGATTCGGGGAATTCTGTATCATTGGACATCACAGCGTCCGATGAATCGCAATCTGATGCTGATGGGATCCTTTATGAGCGGAGCCGTGATCAGCTTGCTGCTCAGTCTGTTCATGAAGCAAAGCTGGACAACCGGGACGTTGGTCGGAATATTCATGGGTATTTTTTCGTTTACCGCCAACTCCAGCTTATACAAAGGCTTTGCCGTCGGCAAAGCGTCATTGATTGCGATTTTGATGGGATTGCCGCCGGTTGTGGTCGTGATCTTCACGTTTTTTCTTTGGAACGAAACGTTGAGCCAGTGGCAGCTGTTCGCTTTTGTGATCATCCTGATCGGAATCACAATGATCCGGTATTCCAACGATATTTCGTTGAAGCGGCTGCAGGGCGCGCAGTGGGGACTGTTGGCGGTGCTTTTTTTCGCCCTGAACGATACGTCAAGCAAATATTCGATTCGCCTTGGCGCCGATATCTTTCCGACTCTATTTGTGATGTTTATGACTGGTTCACTGCTTTTCTTTGTCTTTTGGCTGACGGATCGAACAAGAGCGTCCGGACTAAAGGAGAAAGCCAAGGGGGAGACTGCAGGGGAAGCGGCGCGCGAGCTGTCCGAGGCTCAACGGGAGACGGCGGATCGGCTCGTATGGAGCGGGGGGGAAAACATTCCTCTGGGGAATGGTTGTGGGCATTTCCAATGCATCCGCAATGATGCTGATGATGCCGGCCTTCAAAATCAGCGGGGCCACCGGTCTGGTTTCGGCCGTCGTTTCGTTGAACGTGCTGTTCATCCTGCTGTATACGCGTATTGTCACAAAGGAAAAATTCACGCCGCTGGAATTGTCGGGCATCGTTTCCTCGATTCTCGGAATCTTGATTCTTGAATTAATGAAATAGGATATTTGAAGATTGATTTGTTTATCCGGTTCATGCGAAAAAGAATCCATCCTCCTGCAACAGCTTAATTATTGACGGTTATTCGGGCAATTTCATCAATTTTGAAGCAAAATGAGAATTGTCACCGGATCAACCGCCGTGGTAAATTATTCTTCGTTGGTTTTATTATAAAACTATTTTGTGATAAAAGGAGTTTGATATGGACACCGAAGATATTAAACTCAAAATTGCCGAGTTGGATAATCTGTTTGCGACCATTGCCGTGAACAACAGATGGCCGGCGGTTGACAGTTTGTCTAAGCAGCAGATCATGCTAATGAAAACCTTGTATTCGAACGGCAAAATCACCATGAGCGAATTGGCTAAACATCTGAATTTGACCAAGGGGGCCACAACAATTGCAATAGACCGGCTTGTCGCCGCCAAGATGGTCAACCGGACGCGGGACGAGGCGGACCGGCGAATCGTCTGGATCGAGCTGTCCGGTAAAGGGAGCGAGATTATCTCGAAGGTCAAGCAAAAGCGGGATCAGCTGTTGAGCGACATGTTCAGCAATCTGACCACAGCTGAAATCGAACAATTTATTTCACTGCTTCGCAAAATGATGGAAAACTTAAAACCGCGTTGAATTCAGAAAGGGGCTCCACACATGAAAAAAAGAAAAATCATGATCGCCGTACTCCTGTTGATTGTAATCATTGGAGGCTTGGGTGGTGGATATTACTACATTCAAGAAAGCAAGTACATAAGCACGGATGACGCCAAAATTGACGGAGACCTGCGTGCGATCGGATCCTTGGCGGCCGGAACGCTGATCCAATGGAATGCGCAGGAAGGCGATTCTTTCCGTAAGGGCGATGTACTGGGAGTCGTTCAGACCTCTGCAAACTCAACGCTGGATATCATTGCTCCGGATGACGGCACCATTGTTTCAACGAACGCGGTCAAAGACCAAACGGTTTCTCCAGGCGCGGCTTTGGCGATGACCGTGGATTTGAACAAGCTTTATGTTACGGCGAATATTCAGGAGACCGATTTAAATAATGTTCGTGTCGGCAACAAAGTATCCATCAGTGTCGACGCATTCCCTGGGATCGTATTTACCGGAAGAGTGGATACGATCGGTCTGGCGACCAATTCCGAATTGTCGCTTCTGCCCGCATCCAATTCAAGCAGCAATTATACTAAGATCATTCAGCGCGTTCCGGTGAAAATCGTTTTGGATAATTATCAGGACGAGAGATTGATTCCCGGTTTGAACGCTACCGTAAAAATCAGCAAATCATGAATCATCCGATAGATTGTAAAACAAGGGAGATGCGAAATGGACAAAAAGGAAGAAGCAACTTCTTCAACTTCTTCAACTTCTTCAAATAAAGGTGTGATGCTCGCCTCCCTGGTCATCATTCTTGCCGTGTTCATGGCCATATTGGATACGAGCATCGTCAATGTTGCGATCCCCAAAATGATGGCGGTTTTCGGAGTCAATCAGAGCCAGATTCAATGGGTCGTTACCGCTTATGCTCTAGTTGTAGGAGCACTTGTGCCGGTTACCGGATATTTGGGAGATCGTTTCGGCTACAAGAAAATATTTCTTGTTGCACTGTCGATCTTTACTGTGGGCTCAGCCCTGTGCGGATTGGCCTGGAGCAATGGCTCTATGATTATCTTCCGAATTGTGCAGGGCTTGGGCGGCGGAGCCTTGATGCCGGTCAGCATGACGATGATGCTGAGCATGTTTCCTCCGGAGCGCAGGGGAAGAGCCATGGGGATGTTCGGGCTCTCGATTATGTTCGCGCCGGCCATCGGTCCGACACTTAGCGGTTATATCACGGAGTATTCGAATTGGCGGCTCATCTTCACGATCAACGTCCCTTTCGGAATCATCGACTTCCTGCTGGCGTGGTATCTTTTGAAAGATTTTAATAAATCGGTCAATCAGCGTTTGGATATTTGGGGCTTGATCACTTCCAGTATCGGTATGGCCACTTTGCTGTACGGGGTCGGTATCGTGCCGGATAAAGGGCTGTACGATACGGAGGTCATAACCTTTGTTTCCATCGGAATCATTTCCTTGATTGCTTTTATCATTATTGAATTGAATGTCAAGGAGCCGCTGCTCGATTTAAGATTGTTAAAGAATTTTACTTATACGCTGTCTTTGATCATATCCAGCATTGCGACCGTGATTTTGATGGGCAGCATGTTCCTGATTCCCGTTTTTTTGCAAAATATATCACATCTATCTTCTGTACAAACCGGTTTGGTTCTGCTCCCGCAGGCCATTTTTGCGGGGATCATGATGCCGATCTCCGGAGCGCTGTTCGATAAGATCGGCGGCCGTATTTTAGCCGTTACCGGCATGCTGCTTACATCGTTTTCTTTATATTTGACGGCAAGCTTGGATGCGACGACCTCGAATTCCACGTTGATCTTTTGGATGGTGCTTCGCTCGGTGGGTACGGGTCTCATGATGATGCCGATTCAGACTTCGGGCATGAATGCCATTCCGTTGAATAAAATCAGCCGGGGCACGGCGCTGAACAACACGGTCCGCCAGGTCAGCTCCTCCTTCGGAATCGCATGGCTGACGCTTCTGTTGACGAACCGCCAAACCTATCACGCTGCCTTGAACCGGGACAGCTTGAATCAGATGTCCACTCAGGTGATGGTCAATCTGCAGGAAATCACGAACGGATTTATCGGTCTCGGCCAAAGCGCATCGCAAGCCCATGCAAGTGCGGTCTCTTATATGGCCGGTCAAGTGCAGCTTCGGTCAGTCGTTTCCGGAATGGATGACGTGTTTATGGTTACTGCGGGCTTGGCTCTCGTAGGGGGATTTTTATCTTTATTTATAAAACGGACCAAACTCAATAAAGGCGGGGAAAAACCGCATGTCATCGCGGAATAGGCATCCTGTGCCGGCGAATTAAATTGCAAAGGGGAAAATTATCAATGGTGCAATTTGCGAACCAACGAACTACTTTCAAGCGTCTTGGATTTTCGTTATTCATTACGATGCTGTCTTTGGTCGTGCTGTCGGGATGCGCCGCTTCTCAAGACAAAACGGTCACTTCGGTCAAAGTTGCACAAGCGGGCAATCAAACGGTAGATCAAGCCATGGAAGAGGATGCCGATGTCGTCGCATCGACCGAAGTCAATGTTGTGCTGAAGGCCGGGGGTGATGTGAAGCAAATTGTCAAAAACAAAGGGGAATTTGTCAAGCAGGGAGACCTCATCATGCAATTGGATGACTCTGACGCCTTGAGGGCAAAGGAAAAAGCCGTTCTGGCGCTGCGAAATTTGCAGTCGCAATTGGACAAAACCGAATCGGACATTGCCGCCAACAAAAGAACGATTCAAAATTCCATGGAAAAGCTGCAGCTGCAAATCAAAGAGCTTCAAAAAAACTACAGCAGCATTCATAATGATTACGATCAAGGGCTTGCCACTAAAAAACAGCTGGAAAATGCAGATACCCAGTTGAGCAGTGCGAAGCTGGATTTGAACTCGCTGCAGATTCAGCTGGACAATTTGAATTCAACCGATCCGTCGGCTCCCCTGAGGCTTCAGGTGGATACGGCCCGGGTGTCGCTGCAGGATATGGAGAGCACACTTTCGGATTATCAAGTCAAGGCTCCGATCGACGGGATTTTGACGGATTTTGAGCTGAAAGTCGGGATGAACCTGCATGCCGGACAGGCAGCCGGAACGATCCAGCAGCTGAACCCGATTAAAATTCAAGCGAATCTCACCCGGGATGAAGCCAATCTGGTGCGCGGACAAACCGAAATTCCGTTTAAGCTGTCGGACGGCAGTGCAGCGAAAAAGGCCAGGGTTTCCTTTCTATCCGATGTCATGAGTCCGCAGAACCAAACCTACGCGTTGGAGTTAAGCGTCGAAAATTCCGACCAGAAGTTAAAGCCGGGAATGAAAGTGAAATTGATTCTTGGCGCCGGACAAAAGCAAACTGTGCTGACAGTGCCGAAATCGAGCATCGTCATTGAAGGAAATAACAGCTATGTGTTTGTCGTCTCCAACAGTGCAGCGGAAAAAAGAAAAGTGGTCTTGGGCAAAGATCTCGGAATAAACCGGATCGTCATCAGCGGTGTCAAAGACGGAGAGCAGATCGTGGTTTCCGGACAAAACCGATTGAAGGATCGGGAGAAGGTTCAAATCAGCAATTAATAATTGAATGGAGGAACACAACGTGCACACCATCTGGAAG